>JAURYZ010000185.1 GCA_030653635.1 Coriobacteriia bacterium
GTCCGCCCAGACCACTGATGACGGCGTCAACAAGGCTACCCCTGCGCTGTTCGCGCGCTACCCTGATCCGGCGGCGCTGGCAGATGCGGATACGGCCGAGGTGGAAACTCTCGTGCACTCGCTCGGCTTCTTTCGCCAGAAAGCCAAGAACATCGTGGCTGCAGCTCGCATGATCACGACAGAGTATGGCGGAGTCGTGCCAGACACCATGGAAGACCTCACACGGCTGCCCGGCGTTGCACGAAAGACCGCAAACATCGTGCTGGGCAACGCGTATGGCAAGGTCGTTGGCATCGCTGTCGACACGCACGTGTTCCGTCTCGCGCACCGCTTCGGCCTTTCGGCCGAACATGACCCGAACAAGGTGGAGCGCGAGTTGATGGAGCTGTTTCCGGCGTCAGGTTGGCATCGGGTCAACTACGACCTGATCAGCCACGGTCGCAGTATCTGCGATGCGAAGAGGCCTATTTGCGGCGCATGCATGCTCTCAGATGTATGCCCGAGCGCCTTCAAGCTCCCCGGCTGGCGCCAGAACGCCTAATGCACGTCTAAGGAACGGGGATTTTGCGCTCCTCGGCAATGGTCGCGTCGGCAAGCCGAGTGAAGCTGCCTGTGTACTCCACCGTGCCGATCTTGCACCCCTCGCCAATGCTCACCATGGCGCCGCGCACGACCTTGGCCGTCGTGTACTCGAGGGTGACCTCGTCGCCTTCGAGCACGTCGACCGTCAGGCGTTTCTCGGAGAACAGACCGAGCAATGCCGCGGGCACAAAGCCCCTCGGGCCCAGCACCGTGATGCTCTCCCCGCCGATCTCACGTGCCGAGGACTGCCCATGGAGCCTGAATGAGACATTACCGGCGTTGAGCAACCGGGATGAGCGAGCGACGCGCACCGTCAAGAGTGCAACTACCTATTTCGCAGGCAGCGCCGTGCCATATCGCGAGATGTATGCGTAGATCCATGCAGCCATCCTGACCGCCATGAGAAGCGAGCCCAGCGCCCAGTAGCGCTGGCGGCGAAGGTAGATTTCGAATGGGACGTCCGCTGCTGCGCGCGACCACGCGATCTTGTCGGCGTTCATCGCAAAGACAACCTGAAGTGTGAGTGTAGCGATGACCATCGCCGCGCCGAGCACGGCGGACCAGACGCCGAAGCTGCGTCCACCCCGCACAACGTTGTCGACAAACGCCCAAGCAGGCAGGAAGAATACTCCCGCCCACTGCCCGTGAGCCACACCCCAGAGCGGGGGCATGAGAAACGCTCCCCAGTTGAAGCGCGGAAGAGAAGGCGCAGGCGCATGGCTCACGCGAGCACCCCAGCCGCTACGGCGGCGAACACGATGGCTGGCAACATGTTTCCTACGGGCAGCCGCTTGATGCCCGCCAGATCCAGTCCGATGCAGAAGATGAGCGCGCCTCCGGACATCTCAATGGCGGCAATTACCGCAGGCGTCATGAACGGCTGAAGAAAGCTCGCGCCAAGGGCGATGCCACCCTGTACCACGATCACCGGGATGACCGACAGGCCTACGCCGACACCGAGCGTCGTGGCCAAAGCGACCGACGCAATGCCGTCCAGCAGCGACTTTAGGTACAGCAGCTGAGGGTCGCCCATCCCGTCTTGGAGCGAGCCCAGAACCGCCATGGCTCCCACACAGAACAGAAGCGAGGCGGTCACGAAGCCTTCGACAAGGTTGTGGCCCCTCTCGCCGGGCTGAGTCGACTTGCCGGGCGACAGGGAGGGACGCTTGGCGACCACCGATTGCAGCCAGTGCCCGAAGCGCTCGAGGTAATGCTCGATGCGGATGGCCTCGCCTGTCACAGAGCCTAGGACCAAAGCGCCCACCAAAACGAGTCCCGAATAGTCCCCAACGGCGCTTCGGCCCAGATCGGAGAGACCTCCGATGCTCATCGAGGCGCCGATGACCATGGTTGAAAGACCGATCGCAGAAAAGGCAATGAGCCGGAATCTTTCGGCAATCATGCTGCCGAACAGCAGGCCAATCCCGGTGCCCACAAGCACCGCGACGACATTCACGATCACACCGGCCCCTGGCATCTCACTCCTCATCGTCGGTCAACCAGATGCCCTTGAGCTCCTCGGTGACCTTGTTATGACCTTTTGGCATTCCAACGGTCCTCGCAGGATATCGCGTCGAGGAGCGCCGCGCACGGACAGGCGCAGATGCCTCGAACAACACCTCGCGACCGAGCTGTTGAACCGCGTGTGCGCAATGGATCCGGACGCGTGCGACCAGCTCGCGATCCGAGGTGACCAACAGGACCTTGTGCTTCGAGGCTGCGGCAATCTCGACGATCAGATCGTCGGCCGGACGGTCGCGCGAGAAGCGCACATCGACTGGCGCGGATCCTGCTCTCGAGATTCCCATGCCGCCGACACCGTCGAAAACCACGATGATGTCCTTTTGACCCAGTAGTTCACGTCCGCGTGCGCGCAAGCGCGTCAGAAGCACTTCGCGCTGGTCTTGGAGGCTTGAGTCACGCGTACTCGGATCGCCTTTGGTAACGTTGTAGCCGTCGACAAGACACAGCATGATCAGGCCAAAGCTTTGTGCGACGATGCTTCTTGAGCCTCAAGCCGCGACTTCACCGAGAACAGCCACTCAACGACCTCGTCACCGGCTCCATCCAGCAGGCCGAAGTGCGCGATGGCGCAACCCGCTTCTTGTTCGGTGATTCCCAGGTGGCCAAGCGCTCGCCAGTATGGACACTGTCCAGCATCGCATGAGGCGACGATCCCGGTCGATTCCTTGAGCATACAGCGGTCCGACATCGGCACTCCCTTGGACATGGACGACCGTGTTGCGCATAACCTGAAAACCGGCCCACGCACCTTCCGACCCGAGAATACCTCACACGCCCGGTTTTTCAGGTTGATGCCGGGCGGTGGTCGCGAGATAGCTAGACGTGCCACCTGGCCCTGTACGCTCTGCAGATAGCCTCGAGCATCTGGCTGTACTCTGCGTCGACATCGATGCCCACTGGATTCTCGCGCGCTATTTTGGGCGGATTGACGTTGTCGATATCCACTGGGATTAGCAGGACGTAGTCGTATGCAACGAGATCCGTCCGTCCCGGCGGACGGATAGGCAGATCGCGGAACTTCGCTATGGTCCGAGACAGGTCTGACGGGCGGTTCCTGCTGACCGCACGGGGGAAGTCCGTCCAGAGCGATTGGTCACCACTTGAAAGGCGTGGAGCCACGCGCTCATCAAACTCACACTGAGACATGAACGGCTTGACCCTGTCAGGGACGTTCAAGACCCTCTCACACATACCAACAAGCACTGTCGCCACCAAGACGGCATCCGGCCGATTCCGATGGAGAACGCCCACCAGGTCACTTAGGTCGTCGTACCGGTTAGTGCGATTGCGATGCGCAGTGATGACGGACTTGTTCTCTATGCAGAGTCGAAGACAGGAGAGGTCCGGTGTCGTGCTGTCTTCGCGAGGCTCAGCGACAACAAGGTCGAGTTTTCGCGCCCGTCCTGCTGGCGAGGGGAAGTCAAGCCATTCACGAATACGTCCGTCAGCGAAGTCATCAGCAAAGGGCTCACAGGTGTGGCATAGATCGTTCAAGATCCCGCGGCTGATGGCCTCCGAGTGATCCTCGAGCCTGTGGTTGTGGAAGCCGCGTTGCTCGATGATGCGGATGAGGTCCGTGTAGGCAGTGCTCACTATGCGACGACCTTCCCTAACGACGGCGGTGTGATTTCTGCGAGCAACGGAAGTGACTGAGGCGGAACGACCACATTGAGTCGACTGACCAGCTCTTGGGGGAGAGGCATCCGCTGAAGCACCCGGCTCTGAAGGCGCAGGTAGCCCTTCGCGGCACGCTGACAGTTGGCCTCCATCCACTCTCCGGCGTCCGGCGACCGCAAGTACTCGAGAATCAGAGGGAGATCTGCTGAGCTTTGGGGCACCAGGTAGTAGACCGAGTGACGAGGGACAACCTCGCCAGACCAGTCCACCCAGAACTCGGGCTTCGCGCTGATGTCTTTGAAGAGAATCTTAGGTTGAAGCATGTCCCGCAAGATGGGTGTCTCGTGGAACGAGTACCAGGGCTTACGCGGAACGCACGTGCGTGCGGTGAGACGCGAACGGACATCACGACGCGACAGGTAGAGGCCGAAACTATCAAGCTGCTCGAAAGGCAACAGCTGGCCGTATTCGTCGTATGGCAGCAGCATGACGTTGCGCTGCGGGATGTCCGGGCCGCCGGGCACTAGCTCTCGACCGGCGACCGTTGGTCGTGCGAACCGCGCCAGGGCGGGATCCAGCTTACAGGAGGGAAACACGAAGACGCTGTCCGCCCCGGTTGCAACGCCGCAGCTGATTCGCAAACACACATCCCGGAGAGTCACCTCGCCGAAGGCGGACGTCCCATCCGCGAGCAAGGGCAGCCATGACGCTTCAGAGTGCGGGAGGCTCAGTTCGGTGCACGACCCATCGCGCTTTCGGACATGGGTTTCTCCGGGAACGGTGTTGCGCACGGAAGTGATCGTCGGGTAAGTGACAAGGTTGCCGAAGGTGTCTTCGGGGGCAAGGCGGATGCTCTCAACGTGATGGCGCGCGAGAAGCTGCCTCAGGGCGCCAGCGCTGTCGACATACATGAACTTCTCGGGGGTGATGAACACTAGCCGACCACCGGGAGCGAGGCTCTCGAGCGCCCGTTCGTAGAACAGCATGTAGAGATCGAATCGGCCGCGAGCCGTGGCGAAGAGGTC
>JAURYZ010000188.1 GCA_030653635.1 Coriobacteriia bacterium
CGATGGCCACCGCGCCGCGATCTCGGCGTCGCTGACTGCGGGATCCAAGTACACGCAAATCCGCTCCACGAGCCGGTCGTGGTCGACGTCGACAACGAAGTCATCCCGGCTGGTCTTCACGCCCGGAAACGACACTGGAAAGATCTCGGGCAGCTTGGGCCACTCCAGGTAGCCAGCCGCCACCGAGGACGGCCTGAACGACAAACCAAGTGCCATCACCGGCTCGTGGCTCTCGTACTCACGTGTCGGGCGCTCGGCCGCGGCTGCGAGCGCATCTCGCTTCCCGGCTCCCCACCAGTCGGCATATTCGACGGTGTCGCGCGGCTCGGTGCCACACACCATAAGCGCGATGCCGGTACCCACCTGTATACCTTCGCGGTTCTTCTCGGTGGAGAAGATACTCGGGTCTGGTTTGCCGTCCGGCGTGAGCTTGCCGGTGCGGTACTTATCGCCGTTCAGGTTGTCGATCCAAATGCGATCGAACGCCTCCAGGAAACGCTCACGCATACCGGTGGTGGACAGCCCGTCTATCCAGCCGCTGTTCGAGATGAGGCACACGACGCCGCGCCCGCTTCGCTCTGAGATCTGGCGTTCAGCCATGCGAAAGAACCGGACGTACAGATCGTTCAAGCCCTGTCCCTGTGGCTTTGGAGCGAGCTTCGTCGTGCGGTAGGCCTCCGAGAGCTCACGTTCCTCACCGATGGCCATACCTGCATACGAGTTGTACGGCGGGTTCCCGATCACCACGAGCACCTTCTCCTCGCGCTTCACGCGATCAGCCGCGTCTCTCTCCTCGGCGAACTCGGGAAACAGCAGTGTCGAGTGCATCTGTTCTGGATGGACGCGTTTGTCCTTGGGAGGGGTCGCTTCTCCACCGTCGCCCCAGCCGGTGAGCGCGTTGGTGAGGTAGACCGCGGCCCGCTCGTCGGGGTCTTTGAGGGGCACGCCCAGTTCGGCAAGCAGGATCCCCATCTGCAGGTGCGCGACCACGAACGGTGCGGGCATGATCTCGAACCCGATGACCCGCTCCATGGCGGCGCGTTTCACGTCCTGGCGGGTCAGCGCGTCGGCGCCTTTGGCCTGAAGCGTCTCGTCGATCTTTCGCAGAACCTCCACGAGATACGCGCCGGTGCCGCAGCACGGATCGAGTACAACCACGCTTGGGTCGGCAAGGCCGTCGGCAATACCGAGTTCCTCGCGAAGTGCCCAGTCCACACGGGCGACCATGTACTTCACGACCTCGTCGGGCGTGTACCAGACGCCGAGCTCCTTGCGCAGCTGCGGGTCGAACGCCTCAAGAAACGGCTCGTAGAAGTACTGGACCGCGTGCTCCTCCTGGAACTTCTCAAAGAAGCTCACGCGATCGATGCGCCACAGGACCTCCTCGGTCCACTCAAGCACTTCGTCGATGTGAAGGTCGCGCAGGCGGCCCGGATTGGAGAACTGGTAAAAGAGCTCGGCGACCATGGGGACATGCAGAGTCTGGCTCGCCGTTTCCCACTGGAACCGGTCGCGCCACTCGATGACAGCCGCTCGATCCTTGTCCCGCGCCCAGAGCACCCAACTCGCGAACATGCCGTAGAAGAGGGTCTGCACGAGCGTGGAGCGAAAGAAATGATCGCCCTTGTCGCCCTCGAACTTGAGTCCGAGCGACTCCTCGAGCTGGCCACGGAGCTGATCGAGGGCGGGAAGTTCGTGCTTGCTCTCCAGGCGGAGGCGTGCGGTTCGGGCATAGCTCGCGAGGAACCACGCGATGTCCTTGGGGTCAGACAGGGGCGCGTTGTGGAGAAGGACGCGGCGCAGGAACTCCGTGAGGCCCTCGCTCGCCTCCTCGGCGAACTTGTGTGGTGTAGCGATGTGGGCCCAAAACGCGGTCTCGTTGGTGGCGAGTCGGCAGGATTCGAGCTCCCGGACGCCCGCGCCGTCGGCGCTGCGATCGACAAGCACGAAGTCACGCAGGTTCGTGACGAGCACAAGGCCATAGCGCTCGACGTAGCGAGCGACCTGCTCCGAGGCTGCCACCTGAAATGCATCGTCGGTTGTGCCTTTGACCTCGATCGCTCCACGGGCAGGAAGTTGACCTTGAAGCGGATCGGTGCCGGGGTTCCAGCCCTTGAGCTGCGAGGCGGTGAACAGGCCGCCATCGGGGATGCCCGCGCCGGTGTTTCGCAGGTTGATGATTGCGGAGACCTTGGGCTTGAGCTTGGCGCCGATGTCACTCAACAGCGTGGCGAGCGGCCCGTAATAGCTGGTCTCGGCGACACCGGCCCCTGATGCATAGATGTCCCGCAGTTGGGTGAAATACGCCTCGACAGGATCCCGCACAGACGCCCCCTCAGGCCGACCTTAAGCTTGGTTGCTCAAGGATAGCAGGAGGGGGCGTCATTGGGCCGCTCTGCGGTGCTGATGTACTTGCCCCTACTTGAGCGTCACGACCTTCGCGAGCTCGGCGCCGTCCACAAAGAACGGACGGTCCGGGCTCGTCTCCTTCTCCATCATGTTGAAATCGTACTCACCTTCGGCACCGCGATCTGCGTGTACCGCCACGATGACCTTCTCGGTGGTCACGCCTTCAAGCGGCACTGTCAGATCGGCGGACTCGCCCTTCTCGATTGCGAGAAGGCCAACACGGTCACCTGGCTTGCCGTTGTCGTCGAGGTGCACGACGATCCACGCGTTCTCGGGGGCGAGCACGCGATCCACGGCCAGGGAGGTATTTCCGGTCTGCTCCTCGGCAAGTTCGAGTTGAGCGCTATCGGCGGCAGTGACATAACCCCAGACCTTCGGGGTTTCGGCGGTACAGCCAGAAACGAGCGCAACTGCGGCGATTAGCACAAATGCGAACAGTAGCTTGGTCTTCATTGATGTACTCCTAAGTGTGCGGAAAGCGGGCAGGGCCGCCCGCCCCTGTGTGATCAGCGGTTGTTATGCGGCGCGTCTAGCCAGGCTCGGCTTGAAGCCGCGCAGCAGAAGCGAGTTGGTCACGACAGAGACACTCGAGAACGCCATGGCCACGCCGGCCATCCACGGGAACGGCGAGAGCAGGCCGATCGCAGCGATTGGGATGAGCACGGTGTTGTAGCCGAGCGCCCAGAAGAAGTTCTGGCGTATCTTGCGCATGGTGGATCGGGAGAGCTCAATGGCGGTTACCACGTCGCGCAGGTCGTTCTTGATAAGGACGATGCCGCCGGTCTCCATGGCCACGTCGGTACCCGCTCCCATGGCGATACCCACATCAGCCTGCGCGAGGGCAGGCGTGTCGTTGATGCCGTCGCCGACCATGGCCACGACCTTTCCGACGGCCTGCAGCTTGGCGACCTCTTCGGCCTTGTGCTCGGGGAGCACCTCGGCCAAGACGTGGTCAGAAGCGATGCCTGCCTGCTCAGCGATGGCGCGCGCGGTGCGGCCGTTGTCGCCGGTGATCATGTAGACCTCGACGCCGATGGCGGTCAGACGCTCGACAGCCTCGTGCGAGTTGTCCTTGAGCGTGTCAGCCACGGCGATGAGGCCCGCGAGCTTGGAACCGTTCACGCCAACGAGCATGACGGTCTTGCCTTGGTCCTCGAGCTCGCGGATCTGCTGTTCGTATGCGGAAACCTCGATCTGCTCTCGATTCATGAGCTTGCGGTTACCGAACGTGACTCTCATGCCGTTCACGGTGCCCTCGACACCGTGACCCGGGATGGCCGCAAAGCCCTCCACGTCGGGAAGCTCGATGCCGTCGGCCTTGGCGCGCGCCACGATCGCCTCGGCGAGCGGATGCTCGCTGGAACGTTCGAGCGCTGCGGCCATGGTGAACATGCGGGTAACATCGTGGCCGTCGGCGAGCACGATGTCGGTGACGACGGGCTTGCCGTGCGTGAGCGTGCCGGTCTTGTCGAACACGATCGCTGATATCTTGTACGCGGTCTCAAGAGCGTCACCGCTCTTGATGAGGATGCCGTGCTCGGCGCCTTTGCCGGTGCCGACCATGATCGCGGTCGGGGTGGCCAGGCCCAGGGCGCACGGACACGCGATGACGACCACTGCGATGCCGACGAGCAGTGCCGCGATCGGCCAGCCCATCGTCGCGGCGGCCATGGCGATCGGCTCGAAGAGCACGAACACCGCTGCCGGATCGGGACTCGCGCCAAAGATAGCGGGGCCAGCAAGCAGCCAGAACACGAACGTCAGTAGTGCGGCGCCGATGACGAACGGCACGAACACGGCGCTGATGCGATCTGCGAAGCGCTGTACGGGAGCCTTTGAGCCCTGAGCGTCCTCCACAAGCCGGATGATCTGCGCGAGCGCCGTATCGAAGCCGACCTTGGTGGCACGGAACGAGAATGCCCCAAGCTTGTTCATGGTCGCACCGATGACGGTGTCACCTGCGTTCTTCTCCACCGGGATCGATTCGCCAGTGAGCATCGACTCGTCGACCGCCGAATGACCGTCCAACACCACACCATCGACCGGGACCTTCTCGCCCGGGCGTACGATGACGGTGTCGCCGGTCACGACCAGCTCTATCGGGATGTCGATCTCTTCGCCACCACGCACTACTCGTGCGGTCTTGGCAGCAAGGCCCATGAGCTTCTTGATCGCGTCGCCGGCGCGGCCCTTCGCGCGCGCCTCGAGCAACTTGCCCAAAAGCACGAACGTGATGAGCAAAGCGCTCGTCTCGTAGAACACGGGCTCCATCTGAAGTGCCGGGATGAACGTGGTTGCGACCGAGAAAAAGTACGCCGCCGAGGTGCCTATGGCGATAAGCGAATCCATGTTGCCGGTCATACGTTTGAGCGAGTGCCAGGCGCCTCTATAGAAGCGGGCGCCGATGATGAACTGAACCGGCGTCGAGAGCGCGAACATGATGTACTTACCGACCTGCATGGGGTCCCATGCGCCGCCAACCGTACTGGCCAACCACTCGGCCAAGGCCATCGGGATAGACTCCATGAATGGCGGGACCATCGCGATGATGAACAAAGGCACCGAAAGGGCGAGCGACCATCTGAACATCATCTTCTCGTGCGCATAGGCTTTCGCCTGCGCCTCGGCCTGAGCGTCGGAGCCTGAGGTGGCCCCAAGCACCTTCTCGACCTTGACGATGGCGTCATACCCCGCACCCTTGATGGCGCTGATCAGGCCGTCAACGCCGACCAAAGTGGGATCGAATTCGATAGCGACGGTCTCGTTGGCGAGATTCACGCTAGCGAGTGTGACGCCCGCGAGCTTGCCTAGCGTCTTTTCCACGACGGCCGAGCACGAGGCACACGTCATCCCTATGACCGCCAAAGTGACCTTGCCCACGGAAGCAGAACCGGCAGGTGCCGCCGCCTCCAAAGGCATGGGCTCGTAGCCTGCCGATTTCACAGCAGCGACAATCGCGGCTATGTCTGCAACCGCAGGATCGTAAGTGGCCGTGAGCCGCTCAGTAGCGAGGTTGACAGTCGCACCCGTGACACCGGGCAGCTTGCCGACGGTCTTCTCAACGACAGCCACGCACGAGGCACAGGTCATACCGCCCACAGCGATGACCGACTCGGTCAGAGCAGTGGCCGCTGGCGGCATCGGCATATTCACGGGTTCGTTGTTGGTTTTCATCGTCTCCATCTCGATCTCCTACTCGACCACGATCTGGCCGAACACCATCTGCATTCCACAGGAGAACTCATATGTACCAGCGGCGAGGCCATCGAGCTTGATGGTCTTGTCACCTGAGGACAGATCCTCGAAAAAGCCGAGGTCCTTGCTCATGACCTGAGCCATACAGCCCGAAGCCGCATTGAACGTGATCTCAGCCGGAACGCCGGCGGCGAGCTTGATGACGTTGGGATCGTACGAACCGTCGGTCGAGACCGTGATGCGCTGGACACCGTCGGCATCGACCTCAGCCGCGCCCTCGACGGGAGTGCTCGATCCTGAACCGCCGCCGCAGCATGCGCAAGCCGGCGAGTCCGAGGCCGAGGCCGCGCCGGTGGCTCCTGCGGGCGAAGCGGCCACGGGGCCGGTACCTGGCGTGACTGCATCGCCACGCGCGGCCAAAGCGAATCGATATGAGGCAAAGAACGCTACGAGCACAAGCAGAGCGATTACGGCATATCTGATGAACACGGCATCTGCGCCGGTGGTCTTGGTCATAGTCATTGTTCTATCTCCTTATGTTCTAGTTGCCAAAGAATCCGCCGAGATAGAGCCCCGCGAATACCGCGAAACCCACCACTCCGCCGATGATAAGCAGTTCTTCGGGCTTCATGCCCAGTACGCGTGCCGGGCCCGCCGCAGCCGCAGCAGCGGCCTTCTTGTCGGTGGCCGGTTTTGGCGCACTCTTGGTGCGTAGGTACCACACGCTGCCCGCACCCACGCCCACAACAAGCAACGCAAGCGGGAGGATCGAAGAACTGGAGCCGCCACCTGCACCCACCGTGATGCTGCCGGACATCATGCCCATGCCGCACGTGAGCGTGTAGGTTCCTGCCTTGGTGGCAGGCAGTTCAACGATGGTCGTGTCAAAAGGCGCCAGATCGACAAGGACGTTCATCTGGGGAACTGCGAGCTGATCCGAGCAAGCATTGGCTTCCTGCCTGTCGACAATCAGACGCACCGCCTCATCGGCAGGGATGTTGATGTTCTGCGGCTGGAACTGAGTGTTCACGATGGACAGTGGTATCTCGGCCACGCCGTCGGCGCCGCGCTTGTACTCCTGCACCGGCGCCTGGGCCGATCCGCCTAGGACCGACTGCTTGATCGAGGCTGCGGTCACCGGCGAGCCCACGAGCATGGCGCCGCGGTTGATGTACACAAGCCCGAACACCAGAACCACGACTGCGAGCAGGAGCATGACGCGCTCCTTGAGCCGCGCGGGCAGCAGACTCGAGGCCGTTCCGAAGCCCAGCATGAGCGGCGCTGTCCCCAAACCGAAGGCGAACATGACAAGAGCACCGTTAAGTGCACTGCCGCTTGCGGCTGCTGTGAGCTGAGCCGACATGAGCGGGGCACACGGGAACAGCCCCGTGAGCAGCCCAAGGGTGACCGGCGTGGCGAGCGAGGAGTGGCCATCTTTGGCGTCCTCGTTGGCCTTGCGCCGAGTGCGCGAAAGGGCCGCGATCAGGAACTTGGGAGGGGCCGGGGTCAGCCGTGCGGCCCACGGGAAGTGGCCGGTCATGCCCAAAGCGATGATGATCATGAACGCGCCGGCCACAAACATGACATACGGCCGTACAGCGTCCAAGTTGAAAGCGGAGCCGATCGTGCCCAAGAACAGACCGACGAGCATGTAGCTCGTGATCTTGGCACCCTGATACGCAAGGTTCGGCACCACCTTGTGCGCCAGCGATTTGCCTTCGGTGCCCTTGAGGGCATATCCGACGACCATCGGGCCGCACATCGACACGCAATGAAGACTCGTCACAAGCCCCAATGCGAGCATAGGAAGAAACAGGTCCACATTCACTCCTTAGTGAGTAAGAGTACGTCATACTCCCGCGCACCGTATCGAGGGCGCGGTGATGCAAGGAGTGAAGGATCAGACTCTAAGGCGCCCCACCAACGGGTCGCCGGGCGGATCGGGGTCATCGGGAACGACAAACACGAAACGCTGGGATGACACGTTCGCAAACTGCGGCCGCTGGGTGATAAGCATTATGGCCGCAAAGACCACGAACAAGACGAACATCGGGATGACGAGCGCGGACGGTGCATCGCTCGGGAAGTACATGTGCTCGCAGTCCAGAATGGAGCCCATGCCCATGCCCATCATGCCGTCGGCCCCGGTAGGGCCACACAGCTGCATCGCGCACACGGGGATAAGGACAGCGATCAGCGCAGCCGCAACTAGCGCGACCATGACTGACTTGCTGGCGATGCCTTCTAAGGGCCTCAGCGGAATCTCCCCAAACATGCGACCGGACAGCAACCGTAACTGCAATCCACGTGCCATGGTGCGCTTCACGAAGATTCTGTCCGCGCCACGAATCTCAAGACGCGTCCGCTGTCCTGCCCTGCTCAGATGAAGTACATCGCCGAGGAGTCGCGCATGAGGATCTCCTGCCGAGCGACCAGCTCCGCAATCGTCTCTGAGTCGAGCCTCCGCTCCAGAGTCTCTGCAGCCCTATCCCACATCTCAGCGACTGCGGAGCCAGAGGTA
>JAURYZ010000194.1 GCA_030653635.1 Coriobacteriia bacterium
CTCTCATGTCCTCGATCATGGACGAGATCAGTGTTGTTGACAGCTTGCTTCTGGACCGCAGGCGGGGAGAGATCGCTTTGCTGAAGCAGTACAGTGACGACGTCTCCCGCACCTCCGTTGTCATCACCGATCTTCAGGAGCAGGGCATGCGTTTGCGCATGCTCCCCGTGTCGACCGTGTTCCAGGCGTTCCCTCGCGCCGTTCGTGATTTGGCGCACTCATTCAAGAAGGACGTCGAGCTCGTGATCGAGGGCGGCGATACGGAACTGGACAAGAAGGTGCTCGAGGAGATCAACGATCCACTCGTGCACATCATGCGCAATGCCGTCGACCACGGCATCGAGTCGCCCGAGGAGCGCATCGCTGCCGGCAAGTCTCCGAGCGGCACCATACGTATGGCGGCTAGGCAAGAGGGTGACCACATAGTGATCGAGGTCTCCGACGACGGGGCCGGCATCGATCCGGAGCGAGTCAAGGCGGCTGCCGTACGCAAAGGGTACATCTCCGAGGCGGAAGCCAACTCGATGTCTCCTCGCGAGGCTATCTACCTAATCTTTGAAAAGGGCTTCTCGACCAACGCCATCATCACCGAGATCTCTGGACGTGGTGTCGGCATGGATGTCGTCAGAGAGTTCATTGTCGAGAAGCTCAAGGGCTCACTCGATGTTCAAAGCGAGCTTGGACAAGGCTCATCCTTTCGCCTGACCATACCGCTTACACTCGCCATCATCCGGGCACTCATGTTGCGCGTGGGCGATCAGGTATACGCTATGCCCACGGCATCCATTGCTGAGACGATGCGCATCGCTCCGACCGAGATCATGAAAGTCGAGGGTCGCGAGGTGATCAGGCGCCAGCGTAGAACCATCCCACTGGTCCCGCTCGGCGACATCTTGGGCGTGACGCATTCTTTACACGAGGGCGCGAAGATCCCAATAGCCACCATCAGCTTCTCAGGGCACCGCATGGGATTCATGGTGGACGCGCTTGTGGGAGAGCAGCAGATTGTCATCAAACCACTGGGCACTCATCTGCTCAAGGTCGATAACGTCGCCGGAGTCACGATTCTGGGAGCCGGGGAGGTCGTGCCGATTCTCAACATCCCCGACCTTATGGCCAATGCGCGACATCGGGCAGGGCAAAGGACAGGCGGCCAGGTGGCAGTCAAGGAGCACTCCGGTCCTCGCAAAATACTTATCTGCGAAGATTCGTTCACCACGCGTGAGTTAGAGCGTTCGATATTTGAGGCCGCAGGCTATGAGGTCGAAGTTGCTATGGACGGGGCGATGGGTCTTGCCAAGCTTCGGGAGGGCCTCGAAGTTGATGCGGTCGTTTCCGATGTCCAGATGCCCAACATGACCGGCTTTGAACTCACCAGAGCGATCAAGTCCGACGCTGGATTGCGGGATATCCCGGTCATCATCGTCACCTCCTTGGAGCGCGATGAGGAGAAGGCCGAGGGTATCGATGCCGGCGCTGACGCATACATCACCAAGTCCGTATTCAACCAGGACACGCTGCTTGACACAGTCGAGCGCCTGATCCGCTGATTTTCGGAGGCCGCGTGCCCGTATCGGGTCGCATTCGCGTGCTAATCGTCGACGATTCGCTCGTCGCGCGCGAGATGCTCACACAGATTCTAGCGACTGATTCCTCGATAGAGGTGGTCGGAGTCGCTCGCGACGGCCAAGAGGCGGTCAATGCGGTCGCACAGCTGAAGCCCGACCTAGTGACCATGGACATCCACATGCCCAAGATGGATGGTCTTCTGGCGACCGAGCAAATCATGGCGTATCACCCGACCCCGATTCTCGTTGTCTCATCGTCTGTACACGGCGAGGGGATGGGACGCGCCTTTGACGCTCTGCAAATGGGCGCTCTAGAGGTAATCAAGAAGCCTGAGCCGCGAGACTGGGCCGATCTGGAGCGCATTGGTTGCGATGTCATTCGCAAGGTCAAGCTACTCTCCCGCGTCAGCGTGATCACTCACATCAAGGGCAGAAGGCGCGCCATAGTAGAGCCGGCCGGTTCGACGGTGCGGCACGCTGGTCGATTGGGAGTCCGGTCGATTGTGGCAATCGGGTCATCGACCGGCGGCCCGAGCGCGCTGCTGAACGTGCTTGGCCGCTTGCCCAAGGAGTTCCCAGTTCCAATCGTCATCGCTCAACACATCTCCGAAGGATTTGTTCCCGGGCTCGTGGGCTGGCTGGACTCCGGGTGTGCCATACAGGTGCTTGAGGCGGTTGATGGCCAGATTGCACAATCAGGCTGTGCCTACCTTGCTCCCACCGGCTCGAACTTGGAGATGGATGGCTACGCCATGCGTTTTTCGGCTCCGCAGGCTGGGCAGTTGTACATCCCGTGCGCTGACACGCTATTCATATCGGTGGCAAACAGCTTCTCGCGCAGCGCCGTTGGGGTCATCCTCACCGGCATGGGGGCGGATGGCGCGGAAGGGCTTAAGCGCTTGCATGATGCCGGCGCGGCCACGATAGGCCAAGACGAGGAGTCCTCAACGGTCTATGGTATGCCCAAGGCCGCCGCCGATCTGGGTGCCGTGGACGAGGTTCGGACTGTCAATGAGGTCGCTGCGGCAATCGAGCGCCTCGTCGCCCAGGCCTGAGCACTCCACGGTTCACGGAGCGTCGATCCGCGAACCGCTCTCTTGGCTGTCGCGAACGCATTGTGTGATGAGTGTCACACAAATCGACCGATCTTCGCTGATTCATCCATGTGTAAGACCGCTCACACCTTTTCGGGTGCCGTTCACGCCGCTGTACTTAATAGTCAGTACCTGACCGCCGATGTAATCCGAAGAGCGTTTGTCCAGCCGGTACTGGACGTAGTGCGACCTATGCTAGCGACAGACATCGTGCAAAGGGGTGAGGCATCGTGCCACTAGGCTTGTATGTATCCCGCTGTGGAGGCAAAGTCGACGACGTCATCGACGTGGACGCAGCTATCGCAGGAGTCGCTGCGCGTGCTGCGGTCGTACGTGTTTTCGATGACCTGTTCGATCCCGCCGCGCAAGAGCGGGTGAGACGCGATGTGGTCGACGCCGAACTCGACGGGGTTGTCCTCGCAGGTCATTCCATCGAGCGGTACACGAAGAGCCTATCCGGACGCCACCTCATCGAGGGCATCGTCGCGGCAGGCATCAATCCGAACAGGGTCGTGGCAGCAAACATCCTAGAGCAGGTTGCCTTGGTTCATGCCGACGATCCGGTCGGTGCAACTGCCAAGGCCAAGGCTGTCATTGAGGATGCGTGCCGTAGAGTCGAGCTTTCCGATGAGGCAGAGGGCATCGTCTGTGAGCCCCGCCGGTCGGTTCTCATCCTCGGAGTCACGACCGAAGCCGTCGTTGCGGCCCAGCGGCTCCTGCAGCTTGGGTTTTCGGTGGTTCTGGCGGATCGGGGCGAGGGCCTTTCCCATGCTTTGCAGCCGTCGAGCCTCAAGGCCACTTCGGCCTATGTCGCCGGCCATCCCAACGCGGAGTTCGTCGATGGTGCGCGCATCTCAGATGGTTCGGGTTGGGTCGGCGACTTCGATATCGTGCTGAACTCGGACGCCGGTTCAGCGCACTACAGAGTCGGAGGCATTCTCTTGGCTCGCCCGGACGTCACGCAGTGGATCGAGGAGCTTCGCGGCCACTTCAAAGTCGATATAGACGAGAACGGGCATGCCCGTTCCATCGATCCGGACACTCATCCCTCCGAGACCATCGATCCGGGCATTATGGTCGTTCCCGTACGCGGGAGCGGAGACAGAACGCGCGAGAAGGTCGCGGCCGCAGACTCGGCGGCGATGGCTCTTGTCCTTCAGCTGTCTCAGCCCACAACGGTCCACTACATGGATGTCTCCGAGGTTGACGAAACTCTATGCGGCGGCTGTGCGTCGTGTGTGCGCACCTGCGCATTCGGGGCGTGCAGTATAGGCGAGGACGGTTTCTCTCATGTCGATGTTCGCCGTTGCCGCGCATGCGGCAAGTGCGTGGTCTCATGTCCGGTGGGCGCAAGAGACATCATCAGCGCGCCACACGATTACCTCATCGAGACGATCAGGGGACTTGCAGACTCCGAGGTCGAAGGGGAAAAGGTCCTGGGCTTCTTGTGTGCTGGCTGTGGATACCCTGCGGCCGACGGCGCATCCGCCTACGTCGAAGAGAGCGGCGAATCCTATCCCGCATCCTTCTTGCCACTACGCATTCCATGCGGTGGGCGGCTGGACACCCTCTACGTCCTGGAGGCCTTCAAGGCCGGCTTTGACGGTGTGACGGTGTTCCGTTGCCGCGAAGGTCACTGTCATAATCTGATCGGGAACCTCGACATGGACCGCAGGATGAACCTTCTGCGCACCGTCTTGCGCTCGCGCCACCTGGACGATGCCCGCCTGCGAATCGTGGACATCTCGCCCTTCGAAGGCGAGCGGTTCGTGGAGCAGATCAACGCGGTATATGCCACCTTGGGCTCCCTCACCAACGGCAAGGGAGGCCCGCAATGAGCAAGCCAAGATTGGCGCATGTAGTTCTTGGGGGCTGCGAAGGATGCTACGTCTCGCTTCTTGACGCCGGAGCGGCGCTGCTGCCTCTCCTTGAGGCCGTGGATCTTGTGGCTTCACCTCTTGTGGCCGAAGACGACCTGACTGATTGCGACGTGTGCCTCGTAGAGGGTGCGGTCACCACGGAGCGAGACATCGAGAAACTGCTTCAAGCTCGCAAGGCGAGCCGTACATTGGTTGCTGTCGGTTCGTGCGCCGTGCTCGGTGGCATCGGTGGATTACGCAACCTCTCGACGCGCGCTGAGGTGCTCGATACGGCACTCGGGGTCGGGGAGCGACCGACCGGCGTGCCGGAGCTCACAGCGCGCGTGCAGCCGATCTCGGACTTCGTGACCGTGGACATGTCCGTACCGGGCTGTGCGCCCGAGACCGAGACCCTGCTCGAGGCGCTGACTGCAGCGCTTGAGGGTCGCGATTGGGCCCTGCCACGCCGCAACATGTGCGACGAGTGCGGTCGCACCAAGGTCAAGCTCCTCGAGCATTCCTCGGAGTTCGTCTCTGATTCGGTCTACGCGATCATGGAACTCGACGAGATCGATCCGGAACTCTGCTTCCTTGAACAGGGTGTCATTTGCATGGGCCCGATGACTCGCGAAGGTTGCGGCGCCCGCTGCACCGTCGCGGGTGTGCCTTGTCGTGGATGCCAAGGCCCGAGCCGTCCAGAGTTCGAGCAGGGCGGCAAGATGGTCGATGCTCTGGCGGCGGTACTGCCTGCAGGCGCGATCATGTTCATGGACGACTTAGTGGGCACTGGATACCGATTCAGCATGCCGATCTCGATATTTCCCACAATCTATGACCACGGAGGTGATGACGATGAGTGAAGTCATCCACCTTCCAGACACCAAGCGGATCGAAGGCCATGGGCGTATCTCGTTGTTCCTGGGCGATGACGGCCTTGTGCAGGATGCCCATTTCGAGATAACGGAGTTCCGCGGTTTCGAGAAGTTTCTGCAGGACCGGATGATCTGGGAGATGCCGCTTATCACAAGCCGTATCTGCG
>JAURYZ010000195.1 GCA_030653635.1 Coriobacteriia bacterium
GAGGCTCCGATCGCTACGAGACGGCCAAGAAGGTCGCTGAGCGTGCCAAGGTCGAGATGGGCGGTCGCTATGACGGCACGGTGTTCCTGTCAACCGGCGCGAACTACCCCGACGCACTCGCGGCATCTCCGCTGGCCGCAGGCAACGGCTGGCCGATTCTGCTCATCAAGAGCACCGGCCTTCCCGAGTTCACCAAGCAGGCCCTCACTAACCTTGGTGCCGATCGCGTGCTCGTAATCGGTGGGGTCAGCGCGGTGCCCGACGCGGTCAAGGTTCAGGCTGAAGCGATTGTTGGCTCGCCGGCGCTGCGCTTGGCCGGAGGCAACCGCTTCGAGACGGCAGTCAAGATTGCGACGTACGGCGTGGACTACGCCGGGCTTGATTGGAACGGCATGGCGCTCGCAACGGGTCGCAAGTTCCCCGATGCGCTTGCCGGTGGTTGCGCGCAGGGCAAGCTCGGCTCTGTCATGCTTCTGACGGAAGTGACCGCACTTCCGACCGAGACCGAAGCGGCCATCACCGCCCACAAGAACGAGATCAACCAGGTCATGTTCTTCGGCGGGGATTCTGCGATAGACGCGGTGGTTCGCACGAAGGTCGCGAACCTGCTGCAGTAGCTCTACTATCTACATGAAACGTGACGGCAGGGGCTCCGCAAGGGGCCCCTGCCTCGAGTAGGAGGTATGCGTGAACAAGAAGAAGTGGCTCATCATCGCCGGAGTTGCGCTCGCGTCGGTGCTTCTGGTGGTCGCAGCTCTCGCGGCTCGCGGCGCCGGGAAGGACCCGGGCACGCTTGCTGACGGAGGCGCTTCTTCGACCGAGACGGCGCCAGGCGGCGCATCGAGCGATCAGACGAGCTCGCTCGATCCGGGCACCAGCGCCGACGGGACCGTTTCAAGCAACCCCGCAAGTCCCACGGCTGGTGACGATAGCTCGGCTGACGAGGGAGCGCCCACCATCGCCGCTGCCGGCAAGCCTCTCAAGAGGGTCGTTCAGCCGCCGGAGCGCACGTTGGCGATGCTCGATCCCAATGTTGCCAAGGCAGGCACCACATACAGCATCATATTCAAGCCCTATGGAACGGGTCCGCAGTCCGGTGGCCTCACGATTGCTGCCATGGTCGTCACCGCGAAGCTGCAGGACCCCGGCGCCAAGGCACCTGATCTTACCGGCCGCAACGTGCTGCTCGTGCTTTCCGACGGCGAAGTGGTTGAGAGCGGTGGCTCGTACCGGGCAACCCTGACTCTTACCGAGCGCGGTGAGACCCTTCTGCCTGTTGTGAGCAATGTCCACCCGCTCGACTAGCAAACCCTCCCGCGGGTCTGCGCCTTCGCGTACGCAAGCTCGCGATCTCGCTCGGAGCCTGATTGCCGCTGGCGTCGCTGCCGGATGCGCAGTTGTTCCCGCGATCATGTCTTCGGGTGGCTACAATCCGTTCGGGCCGGTCAAGGCCGCTTTCCTGGCGTTCTCGGTCGCGGCCGTGCTCGCAGGCATGGCACTGGAGCCGGTGCGGGCACGGGAAGCGATTCGAGCCCTTGCCGCATCAAAGGCCAGATGGTTCCTTTGCGGGTATGTGTTGCTGAGTTTGCTGGCGACGCTCAGTTCGCTCGACGTACGTGCCTCGGTGTTCGGGAGCTATCCAGAGTATCAGGGCGTCGTGGCGCTACTGGGCTCGCTCGTCATTGCTGCAGGAGCCGTGGCGCTTGCGCGCGATGACGTGCTCGGGTTGCTCGGCCGCGCGCTCACGGTGTCGATGCTCGTCGTGGGCTCGTACGGGCTTGCGCAGATGCTCGGCCTGGACCCGGCGTCGTATCGCGCGGGGCTCGACCTTGCGCGGGCACGCTCGACGTTGGGCAACGCTTCCAATCTGGGCCTATGGCTCGTGCTCGTGGCGCCCTACGTCGTTCGTCTGGCGCGGGAAGCGCGTGGAGCCTGGCGCGTCGGGGCAGTCGTCGCGCTTGGCCTGGCTGCCGTCGTCCTGCTCGGCACCTCGTCGCGCGGTGCGTGGCTCGCGGCGCTTATTGCCGGGCTCGTGTGGGTGGCTGTCGAGGCGCCGGCGTGGTCATCGGCGATCCGGCGCAAGGTCGCGCTTTCATCGGCCGTGATCGCGGTACTCGGGGTGGTGGCCGTGATGCTTGTGGCTCCCACGCTCGCTTCGCGCGCCTCAAGCGCGCTGGACGCCGATTCTGGTACGGCCGCATGGCGGCGTTCGGTGTGGTCCTCGGCGATTCGGATGAGCGTCGAGCGGCCGGTGCTCGGCTGGGGTCCCAACACTTTCAGATTCGCCTACCCCCTCTACCGAGGAGTTGAGCTTTCGGCCGACAGTGCCGACCCACAGGTCGTCACCGACGCGCACAACCTGTTCGTGAATACGCTCGCCGAGCGCGGTCCGCTCGCGTTGATCGCACTTGCGGGCTGGTTTGTGTCCATCGGCATCGGCGGCGTGCGGGTGAGCCGCTCGCGCGACCTGTCCGGCGCGGATCGACTCGCGGTCGCGGCGACGCTCTCGTCGCTCGCGGGCGGGATTGTGGGCACGGGATTTCACTACCTCACGCCCGATACAGGGGCGCTGTTCTTTGTGAGCGCGCTGCTTGCGATGGTGCTTGTGGCGCCAGACGCACCCGCAGCTTCCCGCGAGGCGAAGCGCGAGGGGTTCACTAGCGCTGGTCTCGTCGGCCTGTGGCTGGCAGTCGCGCTCTCGCTTGCGGTCGGGGCGGCACTCCTCGGCGTGCTTGTTGCTGACCGGGCGATGGCCAAGGGTCTCGAGTTGGCGCAGGCTGGTGCACCTGCGGCGCGCACAGCTGGCGAGTTCGATCGGGCACAGGCGGCCGCGCCGTGGGACCCGATGTTCCTGTGGGCACAGGGGCATGCGGCGCTTCTGCAGCTCCAAGGACCTGAGGGCGACGACGACGCATTCGAACTGGGCATTCGGGCGTTCGAGGCGGCGGAGGCCCTCAGCTCGCACGACACCCGGTTGGCCCGAGAGCATGCCGACCTCGTCTTGGCGGCGGCTTTGGCGCGAAACGATCAAGCGTTGTTCGAGGACGCCCTCGGACGCTACGACGCGCTCATGGCGCTCGACCCGAACAACGCTTCGGTCTGGATTGGCCGCGCAAGTGCCAAGGCCGGCATGGGCCGCTGGGCCGATGCGGTCGCCGACTACGAGCGGGTCGTGAGCCTCGTCCCGGACTCCATCGCAGGATGGGGAAGTCTAGCCGTCGCCTACGAGCAAGTGGGCCGTGAGCAAGATGCCATCAAGGCCCGAAGCACCGCCGAGGAGCTGCAGCGCGGTCTGACTGAGTAGGGGCGCGAAGACCCGCGTCTGAGCAAGGCTGAGCAAGGCTTTCCCTTTAACCGCTTGCGCCCTCGCGTCATGCCGCTATCATGAAACACCGGCTAGAACCCATATCGGGCGATTAACTCAGCGGGAGAGTGCTTCCTTTACACGGAAGAAGTCGGGGGTTCGAATCCCTCATCGCCCACCACAAGAAACCGCAGGTAGATGGCTGTCTTTCGGGAAACCGAGAGCGGCCATCTATCTTCATTTTGGGGCGAATGTAGCAACGCGTGTAGCAACGCGATTTTGGGTCATCCAGTACTCATGAACCAGCCGCGTCGAAGCCACTCGCGAGCAGGTTGACGTAAAAGGATGAGCGAGCAGGTTCATAGACTCGCCGCCACGATGCCCGCAATGAGCTGCTTGCATCTGTCATGCGGCGTATCGGTACGTGCGAAGAGCGGTGGGGAGAATGTCGTGTTCCAGTCGGATATCCGTTCTGGGCGGCGCCCCAACAGCGATGATTTCTTTGATGGGTGCTTGATGAATGCGGTCTCGGAGTCACTGTCTCAACGAGAAACACCAGCTAGAATGCGCGCCTGAAGTCGCTTCCTTCTTTGATGAATCCGTGACAACTTGCGGTCGCGTGTCTTGCCAGAGGAATCTCGGCCGAGCTCGCCAAGACCGGGACGCTCTCTCGCGAGGAACTGATACGGCGCCTTGATGCCGCCAAGAAGCGGAACCCTGAGGTCGTCGGCTACATCAACATCCCCGGCACTGGGGTCCACTACCCGGTCGTGCAAGGGCCGGACAACACCAAGTACCTCACGAAGAATGCGACCGGCGCCAAGTCCGAGAGCGGAGCGATCTTCGCCGACGTGCGCTGCTCGCCCTACGTCAAAGGCGATCCGGCCGCGCGATCTACGATCCTGTACGGCCACAACATGAAGGACGGCTCCATGTTCGGCCGGATCGATGACTACGGATCCTCGTCGAGCTTCTACAAGGCCCACCCGCTCATCCAGTATGTGGACGCGGCCGGCAACGGCGGTCTATGGCGGATCTACTCGGTGCGCAAGAGCACGACGGCGGACTCGGTCTACACCTATCCCGTCACAGCGCCCTACACACGCCGTGTGGCCTCGTGGAGCGCTCAGAGTGCCGTGGACGTGGGATTCAAGCCCAAGTCCGATGGCTGGTCGCTCACGCTGTCTACGTGCACGTACGATCGCGCGGATGGCACCGGTCGCATCCTCGTGCAGGGTGAGCTGCTCGAGAGCTACTCGAACGGCGACGCCGGCAACTGACGCCCCCTCCGAGAAACCCCCGGCTGTCCCCCCGGCTGTGGGTTTCGCTTCCTCTTAGCAGGCCCCCGGCTGCCCCGCCGGGGGCCTGCGTGCAATAACCGTGCTCTGAAACAACTACCAGACTACGTTCGGTTGGATGAGCCCGTGATGTTAACTGATGGCGGGAGCCAGGAGTTCCTTCTGAAACGCGATACCCACCAGTACGCCGGTGACACCCGGTTTCAGGATGGCACGAGTGCTTGTGGTTATCGGCGCTTGACGGCGATAGAGGGAATAGAGTAAATATAGTAGGCGAGATACATAACAAGCGAGTGGAGGCTATCATGGCTGCCGACAGCACTGTCATCTTGCTCAGGGCTCGCGAACTTGAGCAGACGATTCAGTCAGTGGCGTTCGAGATGCTGCGCGAGGATGGAGCCTACGAAAAGGCCCAGCAGCTGATCGTTGTCGCAAGCGATGTTGCGAAGCTCACCGTTCGGCTGGATGAAGTCCTCGCCGGAAGAGGCCACTCTTCGGCAGACACCATGCGGCAGCGTGTTGCGCGAAAAGCGACGCGCTCGCGACGGGCAGGTGCCAAGTACCCAGTCTTCTTCGTTAGCGGCGATCGCCTAGTCAAGCTCGGCAAAGGAAAGCAGAAGACGGCCAAGGAGTATCGCCACGAGGCTACTCGCTCCTCGTTTGAGGTCGTAGCCCGCTGGATTGAAAGCACGACTCTCTCGGGTTCGCGCGAGTGGTTGGCGCAGAAGGCCAACGAGGACCTGTCGGGGCAGGTACCTTCATATCAGATCTACCTGATTGTCTCTGCATTGCAGTCCATTGGCGCGGTATCCCAGGTGAGGCGCGGCCAGTACTCGCTGGACGGCGACACGGGGCAACCCGACGTTTGGTGGCGGTCGCTTGAGGCGCTGCCGGTTCCCGAGGCGCGGGAGGATGACGAGTAGTGGAGCGCCGTCCCGGTCAGGCCAGCCTTGAGTTTGCGCCCTCTGGGCTAACAGCCGATCAGCTCGCGATTCAGCTCATGCGAACGGACTCAGAGGTTGAGGTCGTTCGTCTACTAAAGGAAGCCAGCTATTGGGACGATCCAACGGCGTGGACGGCCTACGGGGGCAACGAGAACAACTTCTCGACAATCGGCAATCAGCAGGCGTCTCCCGAGGCGGCACTCGTCGAGAAGATCATCAACTCAGTCGATGCGATGCTCATGCGCGAGTGCTCGAGGCGGGGGATCCAAGCCTCAGGGCCCGATGCCCCGACCTCAACGAAGAAGGCACTCGAGTCATTCTTCGGAATCCGGGGTGGAGTTCTCACGGAGCTCGCACAAGGACAGCGGCGCTCGCTCGCAGAGAACATCGCACTCGTGGCTACCGGCTCCGCACAAAACCCCTGCTACACAATCATTGACCAGGGCGAAGGTCAGACTCCTTCGGCGATGCCGGACACCTTGCTCTCACTTGCGAAGTCGAACAAGCTTCGGATTCCGTTCGTACAAGGCAAATTCAACATGGGGAGCACGGGAGCACTTCAGTTCTGCTCCCAACAGCACAATTTGCAGTTGATCATCTCCAGACGCGATCAAGAGATCGCCGACCAGAGTGATGTGACTCATCGCGAGTGGAGCATGACGGTTCTCCGTCGGGTAGAGCCGGCAGGAGCGGTCCGCAGCTCGACATACAAGTATCTGGCTCCAGGGGGACAAGTACTCCGATTCCAGGCGGAAGATATTCCTGCCATGCCGGGGCCGTTTCCGGCGTCATTCTCGCTGCCACTTAGGCACGGCACCGTGGTGAAGCTCTATGAGTACCAGACCCCCAAGGGACTTCGATCAGATATCAGGCGTGACTTGTACGACCGGTTGTCAGTCCTGCTTCCCGAAATCGCCCTGCCTGTACGCCTTTATGAGCGCAGAACCTCTTACAAAGGCAAGACCATGGAGCGAACGTTGGCCGGGCTCTCGGTGCGCTTGGACGAGGATGGAGATAAGAGCATCGAACCGGGGTTCCCTTCATCGGCAACGATCAGGGTCCGTGGACAGGAGATTCGCGCGAAGGTCTACGCGTTCAAGCCGGGTGCGAAGGACAACTATGCCAGGCGTGAAGGCATCCTCTTCGTCATTCAGGGGCAAGCCCATGGTGCGATCGAGCGGACCTTCTTCGCCCGTAGTTCAGTAGGGATGTCATATCTAGAGCAGTCCCTGCTGGTACTCGCCGACTGCTCTGACCTCGACGGTCGAAACCGCGAAGACCTCTTCATGAACAGTCGCGATCGGCTGCGCGACACCGAACTGAAGCACGAGATTGAGGAGGAGCTCACGCGACTGCTCGCCGAACACCCAGGCCTGCGACAACTTCGCGAGCGCCGGCGGGAAGATGATCTGAAGGACAGGATTGGTGACTCCAAACCGCTTCAGGATGTCCTGTCCGACGTGATTCGTCACTCTCCGGTTCTTTCAAAGCTGTTGCTGGAAGGGCGGAGACTGAGTAATCCCTTCGGCCTCTCGGACGCGGCCAACGGCAAGCTGTACGCAGGGCAGAGGTTCCCGACCTACTTCACGCCGGAGTACGAGTTCACGGATGAACGACCCAAGAGATGCCCATATGACCGCCGCTTCCGGCTCACATTCGACACCGACGCAGTCAACGACTACTTCGACCGCGACGTCGAACCAGGAGAGGCGCGTCTAAGCCTTCCTGGTGGTAGTGAAGTCCGCGACTTCACCCTGAACCTATGGAACGGGCGTGCGAACCTCACTATTGCCCTGCCATCGGACGCCTCAGCGCAGGTTGGGGAGACTATCCGCTACAAGCTTCAAGTCGGCGACTGTAGCCGGATCATGCTTCTGGAAACCGAATTTGTCGTCCTCGTGGAGCCCACCGAAGAGGTGCACCCAGGTGGTAATGGAGAGCGCAAGCGGCCTCCGGGGGATGAGGGCAACGGGAACAAGGACAAGCAGAAGCTTGACCTTCCGCATGTGATTGACGTGCGGAAGTCCGATTGGAACCACTACGAGATGGACAGGGAAAGCGCTCTGAGAGTCCGATCCACTCCCGAAGCCGGCTACGACTTCTACGTGAACCTGGACAACATTCACCTTCTGACCGAGCTGAAGGGGCACCGCGAGGTTGAGCCTGAGGTTCTGGAGTCCCAATACCGCTATGGGATGGTGCTCATCGCCCTTGCCCTCCTTAGAAATCTCGATGAGGACGGCGACACCGACTTCTGCCTAAAGACGCACAACCAAGTCGAGGCAGTGTGCGATTCCATCAGCCCGTTCTTGTTGCCAATGATGATGGCTCTAGGCAGCCTCGCTGCCACTTAGCACCGTACGTGCCGGTCTCGCACTGGGGTCGGCCCACTTTGGCGTCATTGCCTCGCTGTGCTCGGCGCCTTCTCTGTCAGATGACTCGAGTACGATGTCCCGAGGCCATCAGAGGGTTCGTGGAACGGCGCATGCTCGACCCGCCAGTGCCACGACTCGGCGAAAGACGCATAGGAGTTGCGCGCTTGAATC
>JAURYZ010000203.1 GCA_030653635.1 Coriobacteriia bacterium
CTGTCGGACGAGTACCCGATCGTCAAGGTGGGCAGCGCACAGATGCTTCAGGCGCTGCAGGTCGTGTTTCCAGCACACAGCTACGGTGTGCGACCGGTCGCCTACTACTCCGAGTTGCAGGATGACGTGGGGACCCAAGTCGATGATATCGTGATGAAGCACGTGACCGACCTTCCCGCGCTGGATCGGTCGCTCAATGTCACGGTTGCCCTTGTCGCATGCTCGCCGGGCTTCATTCAGATGACCTTGAGCCTGCTCTCCCAAGCCGGAATCACGGGGGTTCTGCTTCTCACTCCGGCGATCAAGCTCGATCGACCGGAAGGCATGCAGATCACACATGTGCGCATGCCGTGTGACATCAAGTCATTGGCGTGCCGCTGCCAGATCCCCGTTGTGCGCGACGTGACCCGGGACTAGGAAAGTCGCTTCTTGCCTCGTCTATGGGTCCGAGGCAGGGAAATCGCCCCCGGTCACCGAATGTTACAATTGCCAGCACGTGCTCAACAGAGCGGCATGCCGGTGCCGCACCGTGACACTGCCAGGTGTCATAGACACGTCTTTGTCGGTACTGGAAGGCCTGGTTCCGTATGTCACGTGTTGATCTCGTCCTCTTGCATGCGCCGAGCGTCTACGACTTCCGTGAGCGTTCGATCATGTTCGGTCCTGTGTCGGACATGGTGCCATCCACCCCAGCGTTCGAGATGTACCCTCTCGGCTTCACTACGATGGCCGAGTATATGGAGCGGCACGGCTTGAAGGTGCGCATCGTCAACCTCGCCGTGCTTATGCTCAATCGCAAGGACTTCGACGTCGAAGCCGCGATCCGAGACATGGATCCAGTCGCATTCGGGATAGACCTGCATTGGCTGCCGCATGCTCACGGATCCATCGAGATTGCAAAGATCGTCAAGAAGTACCATCCCAACACACCTGTCATCTTTGGTGGGCTGTCCTCGACCTACTTCCACGAGGAGCTCGTGTCTTACCCTTGCGTCGACTACGTGATGCGGGGTGATTCGACCGAGGAGCCCATCACGCGCCTAATGTTCGCCCTCAAGGGCAAGGGTCGTGTCGACGACATCCCGAACCTCACATACAAGACAGCAGCCGGATCGGTCGTGGTCAACCCGCTTGAGTGGGTGCCTGACACGATGGATGCCATCTCGCTGGATTACTCGTTCAACATGAAGGCAGTCATTCGCTATCGCGACATGATGGGCTTCGTCCCGTTCAAAGACTGGCTGCAGTACCCAGTTTGTGCATCACTCACCTGCCGAGGATGCACGCATAACTGTGTGACCTGCGGTGGCAGCGCATATGCCTTCCGTGAGCACTTCGGGCGCAGCAAGGTTGCGTTCCGCGATCCTGAGCTTCTGGTTCGCGACATCGAGCACATTCAGAAGTACATCCCGGGTCCGATCTTCGTGCTCAACGACTTTTTGCAGGGCGGACGGGACTATGTCGCCGCCTTCATCCGCGGGTTGTCCCGGCTTAACCTTCGCAACCCCATCGGCTTCGAGTTTTTCAAACCCCCTGCCGAGGAGTTCTACGAGTTTCTGAACGAGCACCTTAACGACTACTCCGTGGAGATCAGCGCGGAGAGCCACGATGATGCGGTGCGAGCGGCCTTCGGGAAGCATCACTACACCGCAGAGCAGCTCGAGACCTCGATCCAAGCGGCCCTGAAACACGGGTGCTCGCGCTTCGACTTGTATTTCATGACTGGGATCCCGACCCAGACCGCGGCGTCGGTACTCGAGACTCCGGCGTACGTGGAGTCTCTGTATGGCAAGGTGAATAACGATCCGCGCCTGCTAGCGTTCACCTCACCGATGGCGCCCTTCCTCGATCCGGGTTCCATGGTTTTCGACGACCCGGCCAAGTATGGATACACGCGCAGGGCCACCACACTCGAAGAGCATCGACAGCTGCTGATTCAGCCCTCGTGGAAGCACATCATGAATTACGAGAGTCACTCGATGAGTCCGGCCGAGATGGTCGATGCGACCTATGAGGCCGGCGTGGGCATCAATCGGGTCAAGGCCAAGTTGGGGATTATCGACCCGAAGGTCGCCCTGCAGACCGAGGAGCGGGCGGGCTTGGCACGTATCGCCATGGCCGAGATCGACGCGATCATGGGCGGAGACCCCGCCAAGCGTGAGTCCGGATTACTCGTGCTCAAGAAGCGGGTCGACGAACTTTCGGAGTCCACGGTGTGCGAGAAGTCCGATCTCAACTGGCCCGCACACGTGAGCTGGCGTCACGTGTGGCATGTGCTTGTATTGTGGGTCACCGAGAATCTCGCTAATCTGTTGCACCTGCGCAAACCATTGCCGCATTCAGTTAGCGAGCCTTCGGAGGTCTGATGGTCAACCCCGGTGACGAGCCGGCACATACACCCGACCCCGGCGAAGCCACGAGCGATCGCGTTGCGGGCATCTTTGGGCGTATCGCCGACAGCTATGACTCCTTCAACATGCTTTCCAGCATGGGGATCGACCGTATGTGGCGAAACGCCGCCGTTCGCGCCGCCAAACTCAAGACTGGCATGCGTGTGCTCGATCTGTGCGCTGGGACAGGCGACCTGAGCTTCGCGCTTGCTCGCACTGGATTGCCCCGTGAGGTCATTGGAACGGACTTCGTGCCCGAGATGCTTGCCGTGGCCACTCGCAAGATGGCTGGCTTCAAAGGATCTGATCTGAGCTTCTCTGTCGTAAATGCTCAGGAGCTTCCGTTTCCTGATTCCTCGTTCGATGTCGTGACCGTGGCGTTTGGTGTGCGGAATCTGCCCGACAGAGCCGCGAACTTTAGTGAGGTGCACCGGGTTCTCAAGCCAGGTGGCCGCTATGTGATTCTGGAGTTCTCGCGCCCGCCCTTCGGCCCGTGGCGAGGCGCCTATCACTTCTACCTACGCACGGTGATCCCGGCGCTGGGTGGCACGCTTTCGGGCGGGGACAGAGAGTCCTTCCAGTATCTCAATGACTCGATTCTCAGGTTTCCCGATCAGCCCGCCCTTGCAGCGGAGCTCAGAGCAGTCGGGTTTGCGGCCATCGACTGGAGCAACCACACGGGCGGCATCGTCGCTGTCCATACTGCACTGAAATAGAAGCCCGTTTCGGCTCGGATGTGTGCGGTAAGATAGCCCTATCGAACACCCACACAGGAGGACCGATGATTCTCGCAGCCAGATACGTGCTTCCGGTAGCTGCTCCTCACATTGAGTATGGAGCGGTTCTGGTGCGCGACAACCGTATCGTCGAGATCGGCGAGCTGTCTGCAATGCGTGCCGCACATCCCGAGGAGACTATCCGGGACTTCGGACTGGCGGCTCTGATGCCCGGACTCGTGGATCTGCACACCCATCTCGAGTACACCGCGATGCGCGGGCTGGTCGACGACCTTCCGTATGCGGAGTGGAAGCTGCAGGTCATGGAGAAGGAAAGCCTACTTGACTCCGAGGACTGGGAGGATGCAGCGATGCTCGGTGCGCTTGAGGCACTGAGGTC
>JAURYZ010000207.1 GCA_030653635.1 Coriobacteriia bacterium
CCGCCGTCCTGAGGCGTGTCCCCCGCGCCGTCCTCTGCCTGGTGAGCGCGCTCGAGTACCACGGCATCGGGACGCAGATCCCAGCGGCGGTCCAGATCGCGCTGCCGACAGGCGTCAAGGCGCCGAGGATCGCCTACCCGCGCATCGAGCTGTTCTCGATGAGCGCAGAGGCCATCGCGGCCGGCGTCGAGGAGCACGACATGGATGGAACGCCCATCCGCGTGTTCGATCTGCCCAAGACAGTCGCCGACTGCTTCAAGTACCGAAACCGCATCGGGCAGGACGTGGCCGTCGAAGCACTGCAAGAGACGATGCGCTCTCGTCGTGCGACGCCCGCGCAGCTGATGCGCTACGCCAAGGTCGATCGGGTGGAGCACGTCATGCGTCCCTACCTCCAGGCACTGATGTGAGCGGCCAGACTCCGATCGAGGTGCGCCGCCGGCTGAAGGCCCGTGCAGCGGAGCTGGGCTTGGACTTCCAGCAGGCTGTTCTCTATTACGCGATGGAGCGGTTCCTTTTCCGGCTGTCGCAGACGCGGTGGTCGGATCGTCTCGTGGCCAAGGGCGCCGTCATGCTGCGCGTGTGGGATGCCTCGGTCGCGCGGCCGACCCGGGACATCGATTTCCTCGGGCGCGTCGACAACTCCCCGGAGGCGATTCGTAGCATCGTCGCCGAGTGCCTCGCAATCCAGCTCGACGACGGTCTCGCGTTCGAATCCGAGATCCACGTCGTTCCCATCACTGCCGAGGATCGATGCCCCGGCGTTCGCGTGAAGGTCGCCGGGGACTTGGGCGGCGCGCGGTTCGTCCTGCGGCTCGACGTCGGCATAGACGATGCCGTGGTGCCCGATCCGGGTTGGGTCGACTACCCGGTCATGCTGCAAGACGAGGCCCCGAGGATTCTCGCCTACCAGCCGGCCACAGCCATCGCCGAGAAGTTCCAGGCGATGATCGAGATCGGTCTGGCCAACAGCCAGATGAAGGACTATCACGACATCTGGATGCTCTCGCGCACCCTGGAGTTCGATGGTCCGGATCTCTCGGACGCGATACGCGCGACGTTTCAGCGGCGCGGCACAGATGTGGGACACCTATCGGAAAGGGTTCTCGGCATCGGCGAGCGATCTACCTGAGGATCTTCAAGACGTGGCCGACGCGATCGCGAGCTTCGTGATGCCTGCCGCAATCGCTGCGGCAAGCGGTGCCGCTTTCGGTAAGAAGTGGACGCCGAGTTCCGGATGGGCGCGGGAGAGCTGACCGCTCGGTGGACCGGCTACTTCTCGGCTTCCTAGACACCCCGAACTTGTTGCCCGATTTGGTGCCCAAATACATGGTGTCTGTTGGTACTCGTTGGTGACTATTGGGACTCACCGCAGCTCTGCTGTACCAACGAGTCCCAATAGTCACAAGCGCAATCAGGATTCGAATTCCCTTGGGGGCACCAAGATTCCGCAGGTTATAGGCCTGTGTAGCTCCGGAGGAAACATGACCGCTGCTAGCGCAGACGACGAGTATCGGGACTTGGAGCTCGCGTTTCGAGGGATCTTCCCGGACGCCATAGTCGAGGTGAGTCCGAGCCAATCGCGCGGCCATGCCTCAGTGGCCTTGGCTGACGTGCACCTCGCGAGAGGGAGTCTCCATCTCCGGGTCGAGCTGCAAAACGCCGCCAGCCGGGCGCAGCTGATCGACGCCGTCGAGCTGGCGCGCCTTCCGATGGGTGTGCGTGAGATAGCGAGCAACGTGAGCTCGAAAGACGAGCGGATCCGGCTCACCCCGGGTTACGTGTCCAAGGTGGTGGGGGAGCTGGAGAGGCGCGGTTACTTCATTCTCGCGCCGAGCGCCGAAGATCTCATGCCGCGCATTGCCGAGGCTTTCGACGTCGCGGACGTCTACATCAAGGAAGCCGCCCACGGCCTTGCCCAGCCTGAGTGACGAGCAGTACAGACAGTATGCCTTGTCGGTGATGTCGGGATTGATCGAGACGATGGAATCGGCGGTCGACGGCTAACCGGACGGATTGCCGCTGCTCGAGATGGGGCGGCTGCGTCTCTACGGCGCTCTCGTCGTCATCAGATCGTCGCCTCCGCGCCTTGGTTGGGCCGACTCTGGGATTAGATCTCGGGCAACGACGGTGTCAACAACTATGGCGGGCCCTACAAGGCTGGTCCAGGCAAAGCCTTCTCGGTGGGCCCGATCGCCAGTACGGAGATGGCTGGACCCGAGCCCGCGATGCGCGCCGAAACTATCTACCAGACACTGCTTGGCCAGGCCAAGTCATTCAAGGTTGAAGCCGGCAAGCTGACGCTCTACGACCAAGGCGGCAACGAGTCGCTGATCTTCGCTGCGGTTAGTAAGTAGCCAGCAGCCGATGCGGGCGACGCATGGGGAATGCTGGAGCTTGAACGCCAACAGCGCGGGTCGGTCGATTGGGGCGCCGTCGTATAGACTGATTCGCGATTAGCATCTTCGCAATGACCGACTCGTGATGCAGACGAATTGGTCGAAGTTAGCGTATGTGATATTGAGTATCAGTTTGTCTGATACGATAGCGAGACGTGAAGTTGGGAATACCCCAACCAAGTTGCTTGATGGCTGTCAGGAACACCGCGCAGCCGTCCGTCCATGAGGAGGATTCATCATGCGCAAGAAGTGGAAGGGCGCGGCAGCGGTGTTCGCAGCTGTCGCTGTCGCAGTGGCGCTTGTCGGTTGCTCGGCCGATTCGACCTCGAGCACGACGACGGTGCCGACCGAGAAGGGCCCAATCATCGTTGGCTCCAAGATTGATGGGGAAGGCGCCTTACTCGGCCAGATAATCCTGCAAACGCTTAAGGCTAACGGGTTCAACGTCGTCGACAAGACCCGCACTGGCGCCACGAAGGTCGTGCGTCAAGCGTTGCTCGACAAGCAGATTGACGTCTACCCCGAGTACACCGCAAACGGCGTGCTCGTGTTCCACGGTGACGTGAAGGTCGATCCGACCGTGCTGCAAAGTGCGGACCTGACGTACCAGACTGCGAAAAGCGAGGATGCTTCACTCGGAATCGACTGGCTCAAACCCGCTCCCGCCAACAACACGTGGGCGGTTGCCGTGCCGAAGAAGTTCGCCGACGCCAACCAGCTCCAGACGTTGGAGGACCTCGCCAAGTACATCAGCGGCGGCGGCACCTTCAAGATCGTCGGCTCGCAGGAGTTCTTCACGAGCGCGGTAGCATTCCCCGCATTCGAGAAGGCTTACGGCTTCAAGACGACTCCCGCACAGCAGATCGCGTTGGCTACTGGCGATACGGCCGTCACGGAGAAGGCCGCAGCTCAGGGCTCGCAGGGCGCGAATGCCGCGATGGCCTATGGCACGGATGGCACGATCAGCGCGCTCGATTTGGTGGTCCTTGGCGACCCGAAGGGTGCCCAGCCCATCTACCAGCCTGCCCCGACGTTCCGTAGCGAAATCACCCAGAAGTACCCTGAGATCGCGGGCATCCTGGATCCGGTCTTCGCGAAGCTCGATCTTGCCACGCTCCAAACACTGAACAAGACCGTCGCCGTCGACGGCAAGGATCCTAAGTCCGTGGCCACCGAGTGGCTGACTGCCAACGGGTTCCTGAAGTAGCAGTCGTGGCCTTGGCGATTGCAGGCGCAACGCTCAGCGAGAGCTACCCGCCCGCCAAGATCGTTGATCGCGCCGCCTCGGCTGGCGCGATCGTGGCCTTGGCGGGCTGTCTGCTATTGCCGTTCGTGGAGTTCCGCCCGAACCGCATCGTGGACGGTCGACTTCTCCACTTGTGGCAGTGCGCGGGTGTGTGGGCTTGGGTGTTGCTCTCGGTTCTCGCGTTGTCCCTTGCTGCGGCGTTGCTTCCCAGCAGGTATCGAGGTCGGGGACTGATAGGATGCGCGGTGCTCTCGTTCGGGGCGCTCCTGTTTGCGCTAGGCTCCGCGACGACTAGGCTGATGCCGACT
>JAURYZ010000214.1 GCA_030653635.1 Coriobacteriia bacterium
CTCTAGGAAGCGGATCTTAGAAATCGAAAGGTCGGGATAGAGGTTCGAGAGCCGCTCCACGACCTCCCCTATGGTGACGTAGTCTCGTCCCGTCACGACCCGATCACTTGCCCTTTCCGGCTAGAAACATCATCTGAAACGTGCCCACCTGAACGACGTCGCCGTCGCGCAAGATCGCCTTGTCTACACACACTCCATTGACGTAGGTGCCGTTGAGCGATCCCGCATCGGTGACGCTTACCTCGTCGCCCGCCAAAGAAAGCAATGCGTGAGCTCGAGAAACGGTGACGTCGTTGAGAAAGATGTCAGCTCGGGGATCACGACCGACAGACAGCGAGTGGCGATCGATGTAGAAACGCTCACCGACATCCGGGCCTTTGCGGACCACTAGCAATGGACTCTCGGCGTCAGCACCGCGCATTCCGTACTCGGATTCCTCGGCAACGACCGGGGCGAAAGACTGGGTTGTCTCAGAAAGCGATTCGCCGCAAGCAAGGCAAGCCGCTTTCGTTCCATCGCTGTCCGCACCGCAGGTTGGGCACTTGGTCATCGCTGGCTCCTTACCTGGTGGCGCGGCATAAGCTACTCCTAGAAACCGAACTCGTGCTTCTGAAACGACGCAGCAATCTGCTCTTCCAAAGCGCCGATAACCTCAGGATTGGCCAAAACCCGCTCCAGGCGGTCATCACTCAGTCGGTTCTTAACGTACGGGTCCATGAGAGTCTCGGTAAGCTTGCGACCGTTATGGACCTCACGTATTACATATTCGACGACGCGCTCTTCGACGGCGTCAGCGGCCAGATCGTCCAAAAACTCCTTGAGGTTGTCGCTGATCGACACGGGTGCTCCTCCTTGTTTGGTTCGCCGTCACACGGCGCTTCAGTCTTCGTCTGTGTCGTTACTCGCAGTGACGTCATACCTTGAGCCGCCTCGAAGGTCGCTCGCAAGGATCTCGATCAGGCGATTCACGTCGTTACCCGAAATCACGTCCTCGCCGGCCACACGCTGGTCTTTCAGGCGACGAACCAGCTCCGCACGCAGGATATCGATCTTGCCATGGAGCACTCTCCGCTGATACGAAATGCGCTGCTCCTCCTCATGAAGATCATTGAGCAAAGCGCGCAAGTCCTCGTTGGTCTTCCCACCGAGATTCAGCAAGGCATCATCGAACCGTTCCTTGTCCTGGCTCATTACCCCTCCGATCATGAGTCGCACGCCGGGCGGGACGCTTCGGATTGTATCAGACGCAACCCATTTGCAGGGGTCGACCTTGACTATACCTATACCCACTGACAACTACCCGCGGACTTCAAGAACCACCTGCTCAAGCAGCTCGTCGGCCAGCAGGATCTCCTCGGCGGTCAATGGTTTTGCAATGAATTCAACGTCTAGAGCGTTGCCGAACCCTTGAACCGCTGCTTGAGTAATGGCGAGGAGTGACGGTGGTTCGTCTAGATACTCAGCCAGGGTTGCGGTGCTACTCACCAACTTGGCGGCGTCTGACACATCAAGTGCGAAGACCGCCGCCTCGCGCTTTAGGTCGCGCGATCGCGTGAAGGATCCGTGCTGCAAGACAGACTCGTCCGCCCATACCTGGGCGCTCCCAGACAGCTTTGCAGCGCCAACCGATAGGTCTGCATGAGTGGCGTGAAGGTAGCAGGCTGCAGACGTCGCATCGCCCCGTGGTCTGGAGGTGAGCTTCGCCGGGACACCAAGATGCCTGTAGGTCTCTACCAGTCCAGCGCACAGATGGCGATACGAAGCGGCCACACCGCGCGGCAGGCCGTCCCTGACGCCAGCGACCACCGAGTACGTCAGTTCGTCATCGTGCAAGACGCCACGGCCTCCGGTGAAGCGACGAACCACATCGACACCGAAGCGATCGCAGGCGTCCGCATCGATGCTCCCGAGGTCCTGGAAGCGTCCCAGTGTCACGGTCGGGTTCCCCCAGCAATACAGACGCAAGGTCGGCGGCGCGAGGTGTGCGAGATGGGACAACTGTATGGCGCGGTCGAGCGCCATGTTCAAAGCGCCGGAGGCAGGTGTGTCATCGACGATCAATCGCCACTGAGGCGTCATTGCCGGTCTCAGTCCTTCGTAGGTCGAAACCTCAGAATAGGATCACGCGCCGCCCGAGCCTCATCGAGTCTGCGGACTGGCGTGGTGTACGGGGCGCCTTTGACAGTATCCGGATCGCTTTGACACTCGCGCGCTATGGCCAGCATAGCTTCCGCGAACTCATCCAAGGACTCTAGTGACTCAGTCTCCGTGGGTTCGACCATCAAGGCCTCGTCAACCAGCAGCGGAAAATATACCGTCGGAGGATGGAAGCCGTAGTCCAGCAGTCTCTTGGCGATATCTATGGTGCGGACTCCCGACTCACGCTTCTGCCGTGAGCCCGAAAGCACAAACTCGTGCATGCAGTTGCGGTCGTACGGCAGATCGAAAGCGCCTTTGAGACGCTGACGCAAGTAGTTCGCGGACAGAACCGCCTGTTCGCTGACCTCGCGCAATCCCTCGCCGCCGATAGCACGGATATATGCATAGGCGCGGACAAGAACCCCGAAGTTACCCATGAACGATCTCACTCGGCCGATAGAGGATGCCGGCACAGCTTGGATGAAGCGGTCACCCTGACGCTCAACGATCGGAGCTGGCAGGAACTGCGCAAGATGGACAGCAACACAGACAGGACCTGCGCCGGGACCGCCGCCG
>JAURYZ010000222.1 GCA_030653635.1 Coriobacteriia bacterium
TTGGTCTCGACGCCCTGCAGCAGCGCGGCAAGCTGTTCGTGGGACCTGGAATCATGTGCTACGAGGGCATGATCGTTGGCGAGCACGCCAAGTCCGGTGACCTGGTGGTTAATGTCGCCAAGTCCAAGCAGCTGAGCAACATGCGCGCTTCCTCGGCGGATAAGGGCATCGTGTTGGCGCCACCTATGCTGTTCACGCTCGAAGAGGCCCTCGAGTACATCGAGGACGATGAGCTGGTCGAGATCACGCCCAAGAATATTCGGCTGCGCAAGCGGCTTCTCGGCGAGAAGGACCGCAAGCGCTCCCGTAACGGCTAGCCCATGCTGACCGCCCTTCTATCGCTCGCTACCTCGACACTGTTCGGTGTCGGGGACTTCCTTGGCGGTTTCGCTAGTAAGAGGGAATCCTCGGTCAACGTGACCGCGAACGCGCACGTCGTGGGCTTCGTGCTGTTCACACTCGGGCTGCTGCTGTTCCCGGCGCCGTTTGCCTGGCACGACGTGCGCATGGGGCTCATCTCGGGTGTGTCAGGCGGCGTGGGCGTCGGTGCACTTTACGCGGCGCTGGCCCGTGGGCGCATGAGCATCGTCGCACCGATCACCGCCGCTTTGTCCGGTTCACTGCCGGCCGCGTACGATTTCATCCAAGGAACCCAGGTGGGCCCGTTCGCGATCGCTGGATTGGCGTTGGCGCTCGTGGCCACGATCATCGTGAGCGCCTCATCGGGTGAGGCCGAGGAGGGCCAAAAGGAGATGCCACCCTCCGCACTTTGGCTCTCGTTTCTTGCGGGCTTCGGCTTTTCCGGCGGGTTCATCGCGTTTTCGCTCGCGTCACCGGCAAGCGGTATGTGGCCACTCGCGTCCGCGAGAGTTACTTCGATGCTGCTGTTCGCAGCGCTTGCCCTCATAACGACTCGTCGACTCTCGGTTGATCGCACGGTTCGTTTGCAGACGTTCGGCGCCGGTGTAACGGATGCGGCAGCGAACATAACCATGATCACTGCGATCCGCATTGGTCCTTTGGCTATCGCCTCGGTGTTGGGTTCGCTGTATCCGGTAGTGACGATCTTGCTCGCACGTATCGTTCTGGGGGAGCGCCTAAGTCCCCTGCAGTGGTTCGGCGTGCTTCTTGCGCTCGTGGCCGTGATACTCGCCGCTTTGCCGTAGGTCGCAAGAGGTCGAACGGCTACACTCATGAAAGCGTCATTGCCCCGTAGGCAGTGATTTCCGCGTGAGCGGACGCGTCGGGGGCCCGGGAGGCCGAATGCGCAAGATCGAAGTTACCGAGAACGGCCCGTATCTGGTCACCGGCGGGGTGCCGCTACTTTGCGTCGAGATCGTGACCAACGTGGCAGGTGAGTCGGTCGCATGGCGGGAAATCGCGCGGCTGGACGCCGGGCAGACCTACTCTTTGTGTCGTTGCGGTTCCTCGGCGATCAAGCCATTTTGCGATGGGTCACATCTGTCGAACGGATTCGATGGTACCGAGAGGGCCGGGCACGGGAAGTTTGCACAGATAGCAGTGAACATCGATGGTCCGGGGGTGCGACTGCAAGATGCCCGCAAGTTCTGCGCCGAGGCACGCTTCTGCGATCGGGCCGGCGGGCTTTGGAACCTTGTGAAGGAGTGCGACGACCCTGCACTTCGGGCGCTTGTCGAGGAAGAAGCTCAGCTGTGCCCGTCCGGGCGCTACGTTGTGTGCGACGGGCATACGCACGAGGCGGTCGAGCCCGAGCTGGAGATCTCCATCGCGCTTATCGAGGACCCGTTTCTCGAGGTCTCGGGACCGCTGTGGGTGCGTGGAGGCATCGCGTTTCAAGCCGCCGATGGCGCCGCGTACGAGATCCGCAACCGCGTGACGCTGTGTCGATGCGGTTCCTCGGCGAACAAGCCGTTCTGTGACGGTGGCCATATCGGCGCGAAGTTCCGCGACCGCTAGGGCAGCTCTCTGGTGGAAGGTTTGATGCCGAGGCGGCGCAGCAGACGCTTTGATGGCGCACCCGCGCCGCTCCAGTCGCGGTGCCGGTAGTACGCGGGCAGCAGGCGCGCCATGGGCACGACCGAGGTCGGGTCGTTGGGCTGTAGCCGTTCGTTCAGGCACCTGCCAGGCAGCGTGTCATCTGCAAAGGAGCCCCCGAAGCGCACGTTGAGCTCTCGTTCCAGCGAAAAGCCGCGCTCACCGACCTCCCAGAACCGCCCGAAGCCCAGTTTTTCGCCTGTCACTAGCTCGATGGCGCGGATGTGTGGGATGAGCGGCATCGGGATGCCGAGTGCGCCGCGCGGTACCGCACGTAACACGCGCAACACGCCGCCTGAGATGCCAAGGACCGCTGCGGTCAGTTTGCCCAGTGGCCCGGCGGCGCCGCGCACCAATGGTGCGGGGATGACAGCGTAGGTCGTGAACAGGCAGCAGCCGGCCGCCGAAACAGCTTCCATGAGGTCTTGGAACATCGCGGTAAGAGCCGGCTTGCTGCGAGCTGAGCGCCCTTTCATCTTGAGGCCCAGTCCCTCGAAGGCGACCATGTAGCCGCCGTTCAGGTGGCAGCCGCCGCGGTTCGAGGTTGCGTATCCCAAAGCATGGCCCCAAGCACCGCGAGGCTCATATGCAGCCAGTTCGAGACCCTTTACCTGCATGGAGGCCTCGGGCGCACCGTAGCGGATTCCAAGCACGCGAGAACCGTCGGCGAGCTCATCGCCGATACCGCGTCTGTGCGCGATGTCGTCGAACAGCTGCGCCAGCCCGCTCACGTCGCCAAAGTGTAGTGGCCAGTCGACAAGGCCCCGCTCGGCCAGCTCCATCGCAAGTGAGAGCGTCACGCCAGCAGACATCGTGTCCATGCCCAGCTCGTCGAGGGTCACATTGAGTCTGCAGATCGAGTCGAGGTCCGCATTTTCCAGATTGCTGCCCAGAAGCACCAGCGTCTCGAGTTCGGGGCCCTTCACCTTGTGCCCATCGACCTCAACTACCCGCGCGCAACGGATCGGGCAGGACAGACATCCGCTCGTCGACACAAGCCGGGTGCTTGCCATCGTCTGCCCGGAAATGGCGTCGAAGCCATCGAACTGTCCGCGACGGTAGTTGGAGGTCGCGACGATTCCGAGCTTTTGCATGTCGGGAAGCATGCCTGCGGTGCCGTACGTGGGAAGCATCTCGCCCGTGAGTGGATGCGCCTTCAGTGTGGCCGACCACTTCCGGACAAGCTCGCGAAATGCGTCGCGCCTCACTATTTCGGTCTTGCGCGAGCCATGTGCAGCGAGTCCTTTGAGGTTCTTGGCTCCCATCACCGCACCCAGACCCGCGCGTCCGGCCGCACGCTCGCCTGAGAGCACGGCCGCGTAGCGCACGAGGTTCTCGCCGGCAGGGCCTATCACGAGGGTTCCGCACTTCTCGCTGATGGCGGCGGACAGAGCGTCAGTGGTAGCCGAGGTGTGCGCGCCTCGCAGCTCCTCGGCAGAATGGAAAGCGACGCCGGACTCGGAAACTTCTAGCCAGACAGGATCGGTTGAGGTGCCGGTGAGGACGAGCGCGTCGATGCCGGCCCTTTTGAGGTAGGTGCCGAATGGGCCGCCGCAGTTGCTGGAGGCGACGATACCGGTCAAGGGGGAGAGTGCGGAGAGGTTGAACCGCGAGCTTGAGGGCGCGCCGGTGCCGGTGAGTGGGCCTGTGCTGATCACGAGCACGTTCTCGGGCCCGAGCGGATCGGTTCCGGGCCCCAGCAGGTCATATAGAATCTGCGCGGCCATGACCTTGCCGCCAAGGGTGGCGCGTCGCTGCGCGTCGGACCAGGGGTACTCGGTCACCGCACGGGTCGACAGGTCGATGTGCAGGACGCTCCCGGCGTATCCGCCCCTCACAGCGCGGCCTCAAGCACCGCAAGGACATCATCAAGGCTCGCGTCTTTGGGGTTAAAGGACATGGCGCCGTCGTCTATCGCGGTGCGAGCGATGTCGGGCAACTGTTCGGCGGTGACGCCGACCTGGGACAGATGGGTCGGCATACCTGTGACGGATGCGGCCAATTCGAGCACCGAGCGCACCGAGCCGATGGCCGCCGCCGCACGGTCCTCGGCGGGTGTGTTTGCGAAGACCTCGGAGCCCGAGAGGTGCAGCAGCAGCTCGGCGTAGCGATTACCGGCCACGTCGAGGTTGTACGCCATCCCGTGCGGCAGCAAGATGCCCATCGCCTCGCCGTGGGCCACCGAGCATCGACCTCCGCACGCATGGCCCATCGCGTGCACGATTCCGACCATCGAGTTTGAGAACGACGCGCCTGCCAAAAGCGACGCATTAGCGAGTGCGAGTCGCGCCTCGGCGTCCTTGGGATGCTCGAGCGCGAAGGGGAGGTACTCGCGAATCAGGTCGATCGCTGCCCGAGCGTACGCGTCGGACAGTGGGTTTGCCTGGCGGCCGCTGAACGCTTCGACGGCGTGGCACAAGGCGTCCATCGCCGTTGATGCCGTCAAGCGCGGCGGGAGTCCCAGAGTCATGCGCGGGTCGAGCACCGCGACGTCGGGCACGAGGTGCGGAGTGACGAAGCCCATCTTCACGTGGCGCACGGTGTCCTTGATGACCGCAGC
>JAURYZ010000223.1 GCA_030653635.1 Coriobacteriia bacterium
TCCCGACGGACAGATCAAGGCGATAATCGGGCCCAACGGCGCGGGCAAATCACCCGTGTTCAACTTGCTCACGGGTTTCGATCGACCAGACACGGGCTCTGTCCTGTTCGAAGGGCAGGAGTTGATCGGCGAGCGACCCGATTGCGTCGTGAGATTTGGCGTCGCGCGCAGCTTTCAAAACACTCAGCTGTTCGAGGAGATGACTGCGCACGAGAACGTGATCCTAGGGACTCACGCACGCTCGGGTTCGAGCTTCACGCCCGCGGCGCTGCGGCTGCCGTCGGCTCGAAAGCGTGATGATCTTGCATCCCAGGAGGCCGATCGTCTTCTTCGGCTCGTTGGTCTGGAGTCATGGCGCGACACGGTTGCAGCGGACATGCCACACGGACTTCGACGACTAGTGGAGATCGCTCGAGCGCTCGCCACCTCACCCCGGCTCGTTTTGCTCGATGAGCCGGCCGCAGGCCTAAACACTCAAGAGACGACCGCACTGTGCGAGGTCTTGTACAGGATCAGAGACAACGGTGCCACCTTGGTCATCGTTGAGCACGACATGGGACTGGTCATGGAGGTTTCCGACGAGATAGTGGTCCTTGATCGTGGCTGCAAGATCGCCGAAGGCCCTCCTCGGCTGATTCAGAAGGATCCCGCAGTTATACGAGCGTACCTCGGTGAGGAGGATGCCGATGAGTTCTGACGGACCGATACTTCGGATTGAGGGCCTGTACGCCGGATACGGCCATGTGGGCGTTCTCAGGGGCATAGACATGCACGTTGCACCGGGCGAACTCGTCACCATCATCGGAAGCAATGGCGCAGGGAAGTCGACGCTGCTCAAGTCCATTGTTGGGATGGTTACGCCTAGTTCCGGGAGAGTCGAGTTTGCAGGCCAGGACTTCACTGTCTCGAGCCCGGAGCGTGCCGTCCGGGCAGGGATGGCGCTGGTTCCGGAGGGGCGCCTGTTGTTCGGGCCGATGAGCGTTGCTGAGAATCTCGCTCTAGGTGCCTATTCCAGGCCGGTGCGCGAGAGCCATAAAGCTGAGCTTTCCCGAATCTGGGAGCTGTTCCCGGTCCTTGAGGAGCGCAAGAGACAAACGGCCGAGACGTTATCGGGTGGAGAGCAGCAGATGCTCGCGATCGCACGCGCTTTGATGGCGCGACCGCAGCTCTTGCTTCTCGACGAGCCATCGCTTGGACTGGCGCCAAAGGTGATCGCCGAGATCTTTAAGGTGCTGGATGCGCTAAGGCGAGAGGGGTTTACCATCGTGCTGGTCGAACAGGACGCGCGTTTGGCGCTCAAACACGCAGATCGGGGCTACGTGATGCGAACCGGCCAGATAGCGATGTCTGGTACTGCGTTAGAGCTTCTCGCCGATGACCACGTGCGGCATATCTATCTTGGCGGCGCACCGGCGCCACGTGGCGAGTAAAGGGGACAATCGAGATGCCTATCTGGAACGCTGAATACGAGTCCATGGAGCGCCCGCTGTTGCGCGAGCTCCAACTCAGACGTCTGCAGGCGATGGTGTCTTGGACGTACGAGCGGGTTGAACATTATCGACGCGCGTTGGACGCCCTTGGGCTCAAACCTCGGGACATCAAACGACTTGAGGATATCGAACGACTTCCGTTCACCGACAAGCAGACAATGCGTGAAACCTATCCTTTCGGATTGTTCGCAGTTCCGCTCGATGAGGTGGTGAGAATCCACTCCAGCTCCGGAACCACTGGCAAGCCGATTGTCGTCGGCTACACCAAGGGCGATCTAGCCACTTGGACCGAGCTAACAGCCCGCATCGCCAGCGCTGCAGGTGTGGTGCGGTCGGATATCGCCCAAATGGCCTTCGGCTACGGGATGTTCACAGGAGGCTTTGGGATGCATTACGGTCTGGAGCGCACCGGGGCCACGATGATTCCAGCGAGCGCAGGAAACACTGAGCGCCACATCATGATGATGCAGGACTTTGGGACGACGGTGCTAGTATCCACACCGTCATATGCCCTCTACATCGCCGAGGTAGGGGAGAAGATGGGGGTCGACTTTTCCCAACTGCCCTTGCGTTTGGGACTCTTCGGCGCTGAACCTTGTTCGGAAGCTGCTCGACGAGAGATTGAGAACAAGCTTCAGATTCGTGTCACGGACAATTACGGCTTGTCCGAAGTGATGGGCCCAGGAGTCTCAGGCGAGTGTGAGTGCCAATGCGGACTACACCTCAACGAGGACCACTTCTTGTGCGAGATCGTCGATCCGATCACAGGCGAGACGCTTTCCCCGGGGGAGATGGGGGAGCTTGTCATAACTCCTCTCACCAAAGAGGCGTTTCCGGTATTGCGCTATCGCACACATGACCTGACGCGCATTTCCAGCGAACCTTGCGAGTGTGGCCGTACCCTCGCGCGCATGGAAAAGGTCCGTCAACGCACTGATGACATGCTCATCATTCGCGGGGTGAATGTATTCCCCAGCCAAATCGAGGACGTGGTTTTCAAAATCGAGGGTGTTCGCCCGCATTACTTGATCGTGCTGGACCGCAAGCATGGCCTCGACGACATAGAACTCCGTATCGAAGTCGCCGAAGAGGTGTTTTCGGATATCATGGCTGATATGCTCGCGTTTACTCGACACGTGTCTGAGCGCCTGCACTCGGTGCTCGGCCTGAATGTGAAGGTTACCTTGGTCGAGCCGGGTAGTATCGAGCGATCAGCTGGCAAGGCAAAGAGGGTACTGGACCGACGGGAAGGCTGCTAGCCACCCGTCATCTACGAAGGGTGGACTCCTGCGTGCCCGATATCTCCGGAATTCCCACATGGGTGTGGGCCGTCACAGGTATTTCGGTTGCCGTAGCTGGAGTGGGTGGCTACTTCGTGTTTCGCCTGCTGCGCTATGGCGTAACTCGCCGCTCCGTGCGATTCATGGTTCCGAAGATGCAGACCATCGACGCATCCCGCAAGAGCCTTGGTTCGGTCCTGTGCCATTTGGCGCAGCTTTCTGATGATGATCTCATCTTGTTCGCGGGTGACCCCGATGCTGTCGACCGCGTAGCCCTAGCCGAAGTCGAGCAGAAGATGCGACTACTCAGGGATGAACTGGATAGTACTCCGCTGCCCGCAGACGCCATAGTGGTAGCTCAGGCGCTAGCCGACGCGGCACATCTGATTGCCCAAGAGTCCGGC
>JAURYZ010000250.1 GCA_030653635.1 Coriobacteriia bacterium
CCTGCCTCGGCGGCTGCATCGTGCATGCTCACGAGGATCTTGCGAAGGTCCTCAACCATGAAACCCTCTTCGAGGATGAAGCCGACCGACAGGTAGAGCGGCGTGGCTCCGGCAGTCGCGATGTCGGTCACGGTGCCGCACACAGCCAACCGTCCAATATCTCCGCCCGGAAAGAATAGTGGCGAGACCACGTAGGTGTCGGTCGACATGGCTATCCTGCCCGCCGGTACCTCAAGGGTCGCTGCGTCATCGCCGCGCGCAAGGATATCGTCGGCGAAGCCATGCATGAACACATCTTCGATCAGCTCGCGCATCATCGTGCCGCCGCTGCCGTGTGCGAGAAGAATCCGGTCTGAACGCATCAAGGGCCTCCCGAGGGGGTGAGCTAGTAGTGCCGGGCATCGCGCGCCCGAATCATGCGGTCTAGTCCTACCTACCGTAATCAGTGTAGCGGTAGTACGCAGCGCAACTACCTTCCGAGGAGACCATGCAAGGTCCGATGGGATGCTCGGGGGTACAGCCGCGCCCGAAGAGCTTGCACTCGAACGGCAGTGTGATCCCGCGCAGGACCTCGCCGCACTGGCAGCCCTTGATCTCGACGGGCTCAGGTGGTGTCACGGGTATGCGCACCATGGCATCGTAATGCGAGTACTTCTCGCGGATCGCCAGACCGGTTCCAGGAATCACGCCGATGCCACGCCATTCTGCGTCGACCGGCTCGAACACCTCTTCGATCTTGGCGATGGCTGCAGGGTTGCCCTGCGGCGGGACCGCTCTGGTGTACGCGATCTCGACTTCAGCACGACCCTCAGCGACCTGTTTGGCGAGCATGTACACGCCCTGGAGCACGTCGATGGGCTCAAAGCCCGTGATGACGCTGGGGACGCCATATTCCTCGGCAAGGAAGCGGTAAGGCTCAAGGCCGATGATCACGGAGACGTGACCGGGCAAGATGAAGCCACCCACGGCGACATCCGGGTCGTTCACGAGCGCGCCTAAGGCGGCCGGTACGGTCTTGTGTGCAGAGAACACTGAGAAGTTCTCCAGACCGCGTCTGGCGGCCTCTTGGATGGCGCTCGCGATGATCGGGACGGTGGTCTCGAAACCAACGCCGATGAACACCACGTGGTTGTCGGGATTGCGGCCCGCGATGTCGAGAGCGTCAAGAGGGGAGTAGACGATGCGTACGTCGCGGCCGTCGGCCTTCTCGCGTGAGAGCGAGGAGTACGAGCAGGGCACCTTAATAATGTCTCCGAAGGTTGTCACGATCACGCCCGGCTGGCGGGCGAACTCGATCGCGGTGTCGATGTCGGTGTTACCGGTCACGCAGACCGGACATCCCGGGCCTGAGAGCAAGGTGATCATCTCAGGCATGACATCGCGCAGCCCGTTTCGGGCAATAGCGACGGTATGCGTTCCGCAGACCTCCATGAACTTCACGGGAGCCGTGGCTGTCGAATGAATCGCCTCGATCAGCTTCTTGGCTATTTCGGGGTCCCGGTACCCGCTCAGGTCCACCGGGCTACTCGCCGGTGCCGGCGAGTTCGGCTTCCATGTCGACCAGGTTGATGTCCTTGAGGATCTGCAGCGTTTCCTCGGCGTATTCCTCGTCCACGACCTGGATCGCGAATCCGGCGTGCACCAGTACGAAATCGCCGACTTTGGCCTCGGGTACGAGATCGAGGCTCACGTGACGCGAGACCCCGAGGATGTCGACCTCGGCCATCGAGTTGGCTTCCAGCGTGGTGATCTTAGCGGGGATTGCGAGACACATATGGTTCGAACCTCCTTGTGCGGGAACACCGGCTCCCTCTTGCCTATATCTGATTCCTTCGCGCCCAGGCAATAATCGCCTGCCCGAAGGATACTGCTCCATCGTTGAGTGGCAGTTTGGAGTGGGTGAGCGGCTCGAAACCCGCTAGTGCGAGATCCCTGACCGCTCCGCCGAACACCAGCCGATTCATGAACACCCCGCCTGCCAAAGCCACTTGATGCGTGCCTGCCCGCTCGCTCACGGCGACACAAGTGTCGACTATAGCGCGCACCACCGCGCGGTGGAAGCGCATCGAAATCGTACCAGCCGCCACGCCTTGCTCGAGATCTTCGAGCACGCCGAGGAGAACCGGCCGATATTCGAGGACGAGCGCACCATCATCGGGGTCGCGAGAGGTGCCGAACTCATAAGTGCCCGTCGCGTCTAGGTCCGCAGCCGCTTCCAGTTCGATCGCGGCCTCTCCCTCATAGGCGGCATCGTCGCGGATGCCGGCGAGCGCAGCGACCACGTCGAACAGCCGGCCCATGCTCGATGTGGCCGGCGTGTTGATCTTGTTCTCCACCATCTTGCTCAGGAGAGTCTCCTCGCCATGTGCGAGCCGCGATCTCAAAGCGGCAGCTCCAGGGTGGTGCAACAGGTCTGTAGCAAGAAGTGCGCCGATGGCCATCCTGGCCGGCCTGCGCACGGCCCCAGTGCCCCCGGGCATCGGCATGAGCGCTAGGTGTGCAACGCGCTCGTAATCCTTCCAGTCGGCCACGAGAACCTCGCCGCCCCAGATGGTGCCGTTCGGGCCAAAGCCCGTGCCGTCGAAGGCGACCCCGATCACTGGCGTGTCGATTCCGCGCTCCGCGGTGACGCTCACGACATGCGCGTGATGGTGCTGGACGCCAAGCTTCGGCAGATCGATTCCCATTGCGAACTTCGTGGAGAGGTACTCGGGATGCAGGTCGTAGGCGACGAGTTTCGGATCCACCCGGAACAGGCGCTTGTACAGCTCGATGGTGTTCTCGTAGCTCTCGAGGGTATCCGCGTTCTCCATATCGCCGATATGCTGCGAGACGAACGCATGCGCGCCTCGGATGAGCGTGAACGTATTCTTCTGCTCAGGACCACACGCAAGAATGTCGACGTCGCTTTGAAACGGCAGCGCGAGCGGAAACGGGGCGTACCCCCGGGACCGGCGAACAGGTTCCACGATGCCGTCGACCACGCGCACCACGCTGTCGTCGTAGCGCGAGCCGATCTCGCGGTCGTGCAGCAGAAACCCGTCCGCGATCGACGCCAGCCGAGCGAGCGCCTCGGCATTCCCCGTCGCGATGGGCTCATCGGACAAGTTCCCCGAGGTCATAACCAAAGGACCTGCCACCCTGCCAAGGAGAACGTGGTGCAGCGGCGTGTAAGGGAGCATCACACCGATCTCGCCCAGGTCGCCTGAAACCGACGCTGCGAGCAGGCCGCTGAGTCCTGCGTCCAGGCGGCGTCTCAGCAGCACTATGGGGCGGACGGTTCCTGTGAGAAGTGATTCTTCGGTGGAGTTGACGGCGCAGTGGGTGCGAGCCTCGTCCAGATCGCGGCACATGATCGCTAGCGGCTTGCCCCAGCGGTGTTTGCGCTGCCGCAGGCGTGATACGGCTGCTTCGTTCGTGGCGTCGCACGCGAGGTGGAAACCTCCCAGGCCCTTAATGGCGAGAATCCCGCCATCGGCGAGCAGCTGTGTCGCAGCATCGAGGATCGCTGAGCTGCGCTCGGCCTCGGTATCCCGATTCCGGTGCGGGCGCGGCGACACTTCGCGTTCCGGGGTCCACGTCCAGTCGTCAGGGTCGTCGGCTTGATTCAGGTACAGCCGCGGCCCGCACACGAAGCACGCATCCGGCTGCGCGTGGAAGCGCCGATTTGCAGGGTCGCCATACTCCGCTGCGCACTCGGGGCACATGGGAAAATCGCGCATCGTCGTTGCGGGCCTGTCGTACGGAACGTCTTGGATGATGGTGAATCGAGGCCCGCAGTTCGTGCAGTTAATAAAGGGGTAGCCGTACCGACGGTCGGTGGGGTCGTCGAGTTCCGAGGTGCACTGGGGACACGTGGCCACATCGGGCGAGACGAGCGTCATCGCACCCTTGATTGCGTGCGACTCGCGGATCTGGAAGCCCTCAAAGCCCTCGGGCTCCACTTCCTCGGCGATCACGGACTGAATCACGGCCATCGGGGGAGCTTGGTCGCGTAGCGCCTGGGGGAACGCATGGACCGCGTCGGCTGTGCCCTCAACCACGCAAAACACACCATCCGAGGAGTTGAGCACCCAGCCGGACAGCCCCATCTGCAGCGCGAGGTTGTAGACGAAGGGGCGGAATCCCACGCCCTGAACGACGCCCGTGATGTGGAGGGACAGCGCGTTCATATGGCTGGGCCTACGCCCGCTCGGAGAAGGGGCTTGCGGGTTCGGACTTAGCCACGAAGCGGTTGTTCAGCGACACAAAGAGGCGATAGGCCTGATCGAGCAGCTCCATGGCCTGCGCGGCCATCTTCGCATCGAGTGAGTCTCGCGAGCCCTTGAAAGGCGAGTCGTGGATAAAGGAGTTTCGCGCCTGTCTGACCTCACGCCAGCGGCGGGGGAAATCGTGGTAGCCCAGCTCCGAGGCGGCGTGTTCGAACTCCTCGCCAGAAAGCTGGGGAAAGATGCGGCCGATGCGCGCGCCTATGGCACGTTGGCCGTCCAAGACGACCTCGCGGACCACTACGTCGGCACCACGGGTGGATAGCATGCGATCGAGTATGTCTTCCAAGATCGCCTCAAGGAACGTCTCGGCCAAGATCACGACAATCTCTGACTCGCCGGCGGCCTCGTAGTGGCGGATGCGTTCGTCGAGACGACGAAGGTGCTCGTTTGGGAATGTGCGACGTCCGTCGGTGCGCGCATGGCAGATGGGGCACTCGGTATCCCCGGACCCGAAACGCTCACTCGCGGTCAGAAAGCCGCAGTTCGGGCACTCAAAGTAGCGCGGCGGCTTCCCGTCGTGCGGTGGCTGCTGGTGGGTGCCTTTGATTTCACCTGGCTTCTTCACAATTAGATTGTAGCCGAGGAGTCGTTTCGTCGCGCGGCCCTACGCCTCAAGAGCACTCCGATGGCGCCAGCCAGCACGAACGTGATTGCGGCGCCAACGAGTCCAGCGAGGCTCGTGCCGGGGTCGATTGCGGGCCACGAGGCGGCAGCCTCGGCCTCGCCTTCGCCCTCAGCCGTTGCCGCTTCACCAGTGGGCAGCCCGTACTCAGGCAGGAATGCGATCTTCTCTTGTGCTATGGCGAGCGTCTCGTGAAGTGAGTTGTCAGACCTCCCTTCGATCTCCGGTTCGCCTGCGATCCTTGCTATCGACCACTCGAGACCGTCGGCATTGGTGGATGCGAACCACGAGAATGCGGCACCCGATAGAACCGCGGCGACCAAGAGCCCGACTAGTACGGGTTTCATGGCCACTCCGCGCAGCGAGGATCGGGTCTCGGCGCGCTCGAGGATCTCGGGCTGGGCGTTGCGGACAAAGATGATGACGCCCGCGGTCACGAGTCCCTCGGCGATGCCGATTGCGAGATGAATCGGCAGCATCACAAGCATGAAGGTGGCGAAGGGGAGCTCGCTCACGCCTGAGAGTGCGGTTTCGAGCACGACTCCAAATGCTCCTAGCTGCAATCCCACGACAGCCCCAGCCATGCTCCCCGTAAATATCCTCGCCCTGCTAGGGTTCGAGCCGACGATCCTCTTGTATATGAGCGGATACGCGATGAATGCAGGCAGGAATCCGAGATTGATGATATTGGCGCCCAAAGCGAGCAGACCACCATCCGCAAAAAAGAGCGCTTGGACTCCGAGTACTGACGCCATCACCAGGAAAGCCGCGTAAGGTCCGAGAAGTATCGTGAGAATGAGCCCGCCGCCGAGGTGCCCGCTTGAGCCGGTCCCCGGAATGGTGAAGTTGAGCATCTGAGCGGCGAATATGAATGCGCCTGCAACACCCATGAGCGGAATCTTGCTCTCATCGACTTCTTCGCGCACCTTCTTGGCGCAGTGAAGCGCTGTGGCGCTCGTGGCGACCCATAGCGCGCCACCGACCGCCGGTGAGATCAGCGCATCTGCCATGTGCATACGAATACCCCTCCCAGAAACATGTTCATATGGTGTTACGACATTGACACTCGTGCTATCGTAGTGGCGATGCTAGACCGCATGCGAGTGATGCGTCAACCCCATTTCGGCAGTTCGCACGTGGTGTCAAGCGAGTCGCCAGTGCGTGGCACGAACGCACGTCCAACGTGTCACGACATGAGTACCAGGAGGGCCTAAGATGCCTGAAGTCGTCAGATTCGGAATCTCGGCCGACGAGCGCCTGCTCGACAGATTCGACGCGCACATCGCCGAGAAGGGTTACGTCAACCGCTCAGAAGCGGTGCGCGACCTGATTCGCAACGCGCTGGTCGAGGAGCAATGGGCGGTGGGCGAGGACGAGGCTGTCGGTACCGTGACGCTCGTTTACGATCACCACTCGACGGATTTGTCGGACAAGCTCACCGAACACCAGCACTCCCATCACGAGGAGATCGTGTCCACGCTTCACATCCATCTGGATGCCCACCACTGTCTTGAGGTCGTCGTGCTGCGCGGGCAGGCCAGAAAGATCGCGCGTCTGGCGTCGGAACTCATCGGCACCAAGGGTGTGAAGCACGGCAAGTTCGTAGCCACCACCACCGGCGATGGTTTGGCGTAGGCGATCACGATGCCGTCCCTCGAAGAAGGCCTGTACGATCTGGGCCGCCTCGATCAACTCGCGTACGCGGACACGCCCATCCACGCGATCGACCCCCGTGCCAAGGTGCTCACCACAATTGTGTTCCTCGTGTGTGTCGTCTCCTTTGGCAAGTACGAGGTCCTCGGAATGTTGCCGTTCGCAATCTACCCGCTCTTTCTTGCGGCCGACGCGGATCTTCCCTTCGGATTTTTGGGGAGCAAGCTTTTAGCTGTGGCCCCGTTCGCGGTGGTGATTGGGATGTTTAACCCGCTGCTGGACCGCGACGTCGTCGTGCAGATCGCCGGAATAGGCATCTCGGGCGGTTGGGTCTCGTTCATCTCCATTCTTCTACGCTTCGCGCTCACGACGATGGCCGCACTTGTGCTGATTGCAACTACGAGCTTCACCGGCATCTGCATGGCGCTTGAGAAGCTCGGCATGCCCGACGTATTGGCCACGCAGTTACTTCTTCTCTACCGCTACATATTCGTGCTTGGCGAAGAGACCATGCGAATGGCGCGCGCCCGGGCGTTGCGTTCGTTCGGCGAGCGCGGGATGGGGTGGCGCATCTACTCACAGATGCTCGGGAGTCTGCTTCTGCGAACCTATGCGAGGGCCGAGCGGATCTACCAAGCAATGCTTTCGAGAGGATTCGATGGCAGTATCCGCGTGTTGCGTGCCTTGGACTTCCGGCTAAAAGACGCGCTCTTCGTGTCCGGCTGGTCGGCTGCGTTCATCCTCATGCGCGTGTACAACGTCCCTTTGCTTGTCGGCGACCTGGCTACGGGGTTGATCTCATGAGTCACCACACGATCGATGTTTGCGATCTGCGGTTCGAGTATCCCGATGGCACACGCGCATTGGACGGTGTTTCGTTCAATATCACACACGGAGAATCGGTCGCGCTCGTCGGGCCCAACGGGGCTGGCAAGTCAACGCTACTCATGCACCTCAATGGCTTTCTGACTCCGCGAAAGGGCAGCGTGGATATCGGCGGCATTGTCGTGACGAAGTCCACGCTCAACACGGTACGCAGGAGCGTAGGCATGGTGTTCCAAGATCCCGATGACCAACTGTTCATGCCCTCAGTGTACGAGGACGTGGCCTTTGGCCCCATGAATCTAGGCCTTTCCGAAACAGAGGTCGCGGTTCGTGTGACAAGCGCGCTTGAGCGGGTCGGAGCCCTGCACTTGCGCGAGCGGCCGCCCTATCGTCTTTCGGGAGGGGAGAAGCGGGCTGTGGCCATTGCGACCGTGCTTGCGATGACGCCGAGCGTGCTTGTTATGGACGAACCCTCTTCGAACCTCGATCCACGCGCCCGGCGCAGGTTGATTGAACTGCTTGCGAGCTTCGAGCACACCAAGATCATCGCCACCCACGACCTCGATCTCGCGCTAGAGGTCTGCGATCGGACTATTGTGATGAGTGGCGGCAAGGTTGCAGCCGATGGACCGACTGCACTGATATTCGAGGAC
>JAURYZ010000251.1 GCA_030653635.1 Coriobacteriia bacterium
CGCGACGCCACTATTGGTCGCCCGCGCGCAATCAGCGTACCATGGCGAACCGGCCAAAACCCCCGCTTGAGCGAAGGTATTCCACCTCACCACATGCGGCGCCAGCCATCACGTATCTCAAGTCTGGCCGGGACGCCGAACAACTCGCCGATCAGCTCGTCGGAGAGCATCTCGGACACGGGACCATCGCGCAAGACCCGACCGTCTTTGAGCATCACGACCCGGTCTATCTCCGGCACGATGTCGTCGACATGGTGAGTGACGAGCACGATTCCGCGCCCGGCACGTGCAAGCTGACTGAGCGCATGGCGTACGTGGTAGGCGCTCCCCGGGTCAAGCCCGGCGCACGGTTCATCCAAAACGAGCACCTGCGGATCGTGCACCAGCGCCCGCGCGATTATCGCGCGCCTCGCCTCGCCGGTGGACAGAGTGCTCATCGTGCGCGTCGCCAGATGCGAGATGCCCATGGTGACCAGCAGCTCCTCGGCATGTGAACGCATTTTGTGGGTTTGGTGCTGATGGCGGTACAAGCCAATGGAGCCGAAGTAGCCCGAGAGCACCGTATCGATCACAGGGATCGACAGGTCGTAGGTCTCCTGGAGGCTGAAAGACACCACGCCGAGGAACGAGCGGGCCTCCAGCAAATCGATTCGCTCGCGTCCGAGCATCAGCACCGGTGAAGGCCGGCCTGCTTGGGGTGCCAGCGGACGAATGTCACGTGTGAGCAGGCCGATGAGAGTGGACTTTCCCGAGCCGTTGGGGCCCAGAATCGCCACTCACTCACCTGCGCCAATCGCAAGCTCGTCGATATGATGGATGGTATGGCCGTCGCGGGTGACGCGCGCGTCGGTGAGCTTGAGGAGCGGTTCTGTCGGATTCATGAGTGCATCGTAGCGCAGTTTTGGTGGCGCGATGGTTGCCTCAACTCCCAAACCGCCCTTTGATCACTCTCGCTTCCATCATCGTAGGCACCCCTTGCTTGTGCTTGCTTCAGAATCCGATTGCTCCCGAGTTGGTACCGTGATTCACTTTCCAAAGCACCACGTTTGCCGCCGGCGTACGGCTGTCGCATCATGGGGTCCAGCGGTTCTCACCGCAGGCACTGCCAGGCGATCGGGAGCATCGATGCAAGTCATCCCCAACGGCCTTGATCTGTTCTTTGGCGAATATGCCGAGGAGACCTTGGCTTGGCTGCTGACCTCAGATGAACCTTGGGCCGAGTGGGTGGCCCGAACCCGCATCATCGGCGAGGACCCCGCTAGCGACCCGGCGCAGAACGCGCGCTTGCGAGTCGTGGCCGATCCGGCCGTCGCCAGGCTCATCGACTCGCTGCCGCCGTGGGGCGGCGAGGACGTCTCGGGCCACCACAGCCCTGCGTACCTCCCAAACCGCCTGAACTTGCTGGCCGACATGGGACTGCGCGCGGGCGACAGCCCAGTGCTGGATTCGCGACTCGAGCAGCTCATGGAGCACCAGGATCCCGAGGGGCGGTTCCTTTCGCTTGGCAAGGCACCCGGTCGGCCCAAACCCGAGTGGGGCTCTCTGTCATGCGACACGAACGTGATCACCGACGTGCTGCTGCGATTTGGCCTGGCCAAGGAGCTGTCAGTGCAGCGTGCGCTGGATCGCATCGTGGCCGATGCAGCAAAGACGCCTCAGGGGCGCGCGTGGCAGTGCATCCCGGAGACCACCTCGCTCTGGCGCGGCCCGGGTCGAAAAGCAGACGTCTGCCCCCAGGTCACCTTGGAGGGACTGCGCGCACTATCCCACCTGCAGGCAGCCAAGCGTCCCGCTTGGATGATCGACTCGGCCCGCACGCCCCTTGAGGTGTGGCGCAGGCGCGTCGACGAACGCCCATACATGTTCGGGCACGGCTACCAGTTCAAGAGCGTCAAGTGGCCGAACTTCTGGTATGACGCACTGTGGGCCCTCGAAACGCTGGGCCGTTTCCCCGAGCTGTGGCTCGGACCCGATGCCCGCGAAACCGATCGTGTGGCCTTAAGCGAGATGCTGGCCTGCCTCATCGCGTACAACTTCGATCCTGACGGCCGCGTCACTCCTCGGCGTACCTACAAGGGGTTCGAGGGCTTTAGCTTCGGGAGCAAGAATGGGCCATCGCCGTTTGCGACGGCGCTCTCGCTCGCGGCGCTACTGCCATTCTCAGAACTTGCCGAGGAGACCCTGGCGATAGACGTCACCACTCTTGCAAGCTCGAAAGGCGGCTCGGGGACGGCCGTGCCACCGAAGCGGGGCAAACCGCCAACCATATGTCCGATGCCCGTCTTGCAACTCACGGTAAGCCCTGAGCAGGCGATGGCCCACGTGCTCACACGCCAGCACCTGGCGAGCCGCTGGGACGCGGGCAGCATCGAGTCAGTGACCGCAGACCTCGTCGGGCTGCATAATGCGAGCCTGACCACCCCGTACGTTTCACTCTCGGCCAGGGTCAACGGATTCGCAAAAGGCCAGCTCGACGCGGCGCTCTACGATCGCCGCTCGTTGGTCCGGTTCCGCTGCATGCGCGGAACCGTCTTCACCGTGCGTCGCGAGATGCTCCCGGTCGTCTTTGCAGCTACAAGCTTTCCCGTCATCCGATTCGCGAGGCGCCATGCGGAGTTTGGAGGCGTCACCCGCGAAATCTACGAAGAGATGAAGCTTCGGATCCTAGATGTACTTGAGGGCGAGCCTTTGCCAACAGCGGTCATCAGGGAGCGACTCGGAACGCACGTTCATGGCGACGTGGCGGCGGCGATCAACCTGATGTGCGCCCAAGGTCTGCTGCTGCGCGACCGCCCCGTCGGCGCCTGGCAGGACAGGCGAGCAACGTATGTCGCGCTTAAGCAGGCGCTGCCCGAGATCCGCCTCGACTCGGTCACACAGGACAACGCCGTGCACTCGCTGGTGCGCTCGTATGTGCGCGGCTTTGGCCCGGTGAGCGTCAATGACGCGTCCTGGTGGCTCGCAATCGGTCGCCAGCGCGTCGAACGCGCGCTCGAGCAGCTTGAGGGCGAGATTGTGGAGATATTCATCGAAGGTCAGCCTGAGCCGCTCTTGCTGCACGCTGCGGATCTGGACGAACTTTCCTCGGCAAGTCTTTCCGAGGAGCCCCACGTCGTGCTGCTGCCGACGATGGATTCGCTCGTGATGGGATATGCGAGTCGCGGCCGGCTCATCGCCGATGAGTACGCGCCTTTCGTGTTCGATCAGTCGCGCAATATGCCGGCCACGGTGCTTGTGAACGGGCGCATCGCCGGGGTGTGGGACACGACCGGACAAGGGGCCGAGCCTGCGCTGCTGCTGCATCTGTTCCCGGGGACCGACCCGGATGCGGCGATCGTAGCCAGAGCGAAAGCTGTCGAAACGGGTGCGTTTTGGTTCGACCGCGAAGTCCCGGTGCGAATGGTGGAGAGCATGATCCCGTTGCAGGATCGGCCACTTGGATGCGTGAATCGCCCGCTGCGTCCGTGAGCGACGTGAGGCGGCAGGCGCGCTAGAGAGCCGCTGCGATGAGCGCCGCCACTCGCGCGTTCGAGTACACGAGCTGCTTGTTGGCCTCTTCTGTGACGCCACCCGAGAGCTCATGTAGCCTCGCGAGCAGGAAGGGTGTCACGGCTTTGCCTTGGATGCCGGCCTCATCGGCCTGCTCGAGCGCGGCTGCCGTCCAGGCGTCGAGCTCGGAATGCGGAATCTCATACTGGGCCGGGATGGGATTGGCGATCACCGTGCCGCCGCCCATGCCCATGTCCCGGCGAGCTCGAAGCGCTTCCGCGATCTGTTCGATGGAATCGACTCGATAATCGACACCATGACCGCTCGTGCGGGAGTAGAAGGCGGGAAACTCGTCGGTCTGATAGCCAAGGACGGGCACCCCATGCGTCTCGAGCACTTCGAGCGTGAGCCCGAGGTCCAGTATCGACTTGGCGCCGGCACACACGACGGCCACCTCGGTACGCGCGAGTTCGAGCAGGTCGGCGCTCACATCGAAGCTCTCTTGCGCGCCTCGGTGCACGCCGCCGATACCACCGGTCGCAAAGACGCGGATTCCTGCCATCGCGGCAACAAGCATCGTTCCGGCGACCGTAGTGGCACCATCGGCTCGGGCAGCCACGAGAAGCGGTATGTCGCGCCGGGATGCCTTTGCGATCTTTTCGCCACTTGCGGTCGCGAGGTGCTCGATCTGCTCGTGCGAAAGCCCCACGACCAGTCGGCCCGCGATGATCGCGATCGTCGCGGGGACAGCGCCTTGTTCGCGAATGACCCTCTCGGCTTCAAGCGCGCACTCCACGTTCGCGGGATATGGGAACCCATGCGAGATGATGGTCGATTCCAGCGCCACCACAGGAGCACCGGAGGCAAGCGCCTCGGACACCTCAAAGGCAACATCGAGAACCCCTGATCCAATACTCATGACGCACCCGCTTTCATGATGTAATCGATCGCTTCGAGGCTGACCTGTCTGCTCACGGTCTCCTCGGCCATCAGTGTGAGCGCTGCTATGGCAGACGCAAAGCGTACCGCTTCGCCCATCGGGGCCCCCGCTAGCCTGCTGTATGCGATGCCTGCCGAGAACGCGTCGCCGGCTCCTGTGGCATTCACGACTCCGACCCTAAACGCAGGCACATGCCCCTCGTTGGACCCTTGCACCCAAAATGCTCCTGCCTCGCCCGCAGTCACGATGACGGTCTTGGCACCCAGGTCGTGAAGTCGTCTCGCCGTCGATGCGACATCGGCGGTGCCTTCAGGTTCGATGCCGAGAATCTTCGCAGCCTCGAGTATGTTGCACTTTAGAACGTCGATTGAGCCAATTATCGGCAGCACGCGCTTCGCTTTGGCCGTGGAGACTGGGTCGAACAGAATCGGACATTGCGCGTTATCACAAAGCCATGCCAAGGACGATGGCGCGAGGTTCGCGTCTGTCACCAACAGATCTGCGGCTTCGATGAGCTCACGCCGGAGTTCGAGTTGGGCGGGAGTTAGAAGCTCAAGGGCGCGCATGTCGGAAACGG
>JAURYZ010000268.1 GCA_030653635.1 Coriobacteriia bacterium
GGGTGGGCCGTTGCTATACTGCGCACAGATGCAGATGCTTCAAAGGAGCAACGTGGACCAGCTCGGGATCCCTAAGATTCGCACTCAGCTTTCCTCGGCTGGGCTCGACGGCCTGCGTCGACTGATCCAAGCGCATGAGCATGACCCGCGAGCTGGTGTTCAAAACGCGCTCACCTCGGCACGCATGCGTCTAGAACGAGCGGAGATCGAGAATCGACGTCTCGATGAGCTTGCGCGAATTGAGGAGGCCATGTACGAGCAGGGGATGGTGTTGGTTGCCGGGATCGATGAAGTCGGCCGAGGCGCACTGGCGGGACCCTTGACCACAGGTGCTGTGGTTCTGCCTGTGGGAACGAGGATAATTGGGCTGGATGACTCCAAGCGACTGAGCCCAAAACGCCGCGAGGAACTTGCCATTCAGATATGCGCCGTGGCCGTCACATGGCATGTGGCTCATGTCGAGGCCGCCGAGTTGGATGCGGTGGGCATGACGACTGCCCTCAGGAAAGCGATGAATGCGTCCCTTGCGGGCCTTAGGCCTTCGGCCGATCATGCACTGATTGATGGACGACCGATGGGCCTGTCTTTGCCTGAGACTGCGGTCATCGGGGGCGACCGCAAGGTCGCAGCGATCGCGGCGGCGTCTATTCTGGCGAAGGTCACGCGTGATGCGCTCATGCGACAGCTCGATGAGCGATTCCCCGGCTATGACTTCGCGCTCAACAAAGGGTACGGCACTCGTGAGCACATGGATGCCATCGATCGACTCGGCCTCACACCCCACCACCGTCGCTCGTTCTCTCCGTGTGGAGGAACACTTTCCCTCTTCTAGAACGCAGTTGGAGCTTGGTGGTCGTGTCTTTCGGAAATGCGGGTTGCACTTGTCTGCCTGCGGGTTTTGTTTTGGTTAAGCGACAGCATAGCGCCTGCGGCCATTCTCTCCTCATAACCGTTGTGAGGGGAGACGCGATGCAAGAGGAGAGTATCGGGCGCAGGGGAGAGGCGGCAGCCGCCGCATATCTCGAGCGCGTCGGCATGACAGTTGTTGAGCGGAACTGGCGCTGTAGGTTCGGTGAACTGGACATCGTCGCACTCGACGAGAGGACGTTGGTCTTGGTGGAGGTCAAGACCCGGAAGTCCACTGCGAAGGGGAGCCCAGAAGAGGCGGTCTCTGAGACCAAACAACGAAAACTCCTGCGTCTGGCTGAGGCCTACATCGCCCACGCGAAGATTTCGCCCGTGGAGATTCGTTTCGACGTCATCGCAGTGCAGCAAATCGCCGAGGACAGGGCTTTGCTCCGGCACCATCGTGCTGCGTTCACGGCATGAGCTTGCCATCAGGTCATGCACGAGTGGCCACGGGTACCCTGGTCGGGACCAGAGCCATTCCTGTGGAAGTCCAGGTAGATGTTGGGTCGGGTCTTCCGTCGTTCAGCATCGTCGGACTGGGTGATACTGCGGTTCTGGAGGCCCGTGAGCGCGTGCGGTCTGCGATTCGAGCCCGAGGCTTCGAGTTCCCCAATGCAAGGGTTGTAGTGAACCTTGCGCCAGCGCCCTTGCGCAAGCACGGAACCGGATTCGACTTGCCCATAGCAATCGGAATCCTTGTGGCGACAGGGCAGATCGCCGCACATCTGATTGCTCAATCGGTCCTTGTCGGTGAGCTGTCGTTGACAGGAGAAGTCTGCACTGTCCCAGGCATGCTTGCGCACGCACTTGGCGCACGCGACGCTGGGCGCGAGCTGATCACCGCTCAAGCAGACATCGGCCAGTTTGGTGTGGTTCCGGATCTCACGGTGCGGGGCATCAGAGATCTCAGGCAGATACTCACGATGGAGCATGAGTCTCACCCTGTTCAGCTTGCCACCCGAGTCTCACGAATCCCGATTCCCGATCTTGCGGAAGTCACCGGTCACGAATCGGCGAAGCGTGCGCTGGAGATATCAGCCGCTGGCGGGCACAACTTGCTTATGGTCGGACCCCCTGGATCAGGCAAGACCATGTTGGCAAGACGGCTCGGGCCGCTACTGCCGCCCTTGGACGCTGATGAGCGTCTTGATGCAGCTCTCGTACACTCGGTTGCCGGCCTGGATGAATCCGATGTGCTGGCAGGCGTGAGGCCGTTTCGTGCACCTCACCACTCCGCGTCGATTGCCGGACTTGTCGGAGGCGGCGTACCTCCCCGTCCCGGGGAGGTCAGTCTTGCTCACACGGGAGTGCTCTTCCTAGACGAGATGCCGGAGTTCGGTCCCTCAACGCTTCAGTCGTTAAGGCAGCCGATGGAGGATGGGAGTGTGATTCTAATACGTGCCGAGGGGCGAATATGCTATCCGGCTCGGTTCGCGCTTGTAGGTGCCGCCAACCCGTGCCCCTGTGGTTATGACGGCGACCCCGTGCGGCGCTGTACGTGTGGTGAAGCGGCGGTTACTCGATACCGTGCGCGCATAGGGGGTCCCCTGCATGACCGGATCGATATTCATCTGCGGGTCGACCGCATCGACCCGGACCGGTTAGTCCGAGGCGAGGTAGGGGAGTCGACCGAAGCCGTCAGACAGCGCGTACTCGAAGCACGCCAACGAGCATTCGTCCGCGATGGCTCGGTAGCCGCCCGGCTGTCGGGCGGCGAGTTGGTATCGGCGTGCAGGCTGAGTGCGGGAGCTTCTAGGACCCTTAGTGACTCGGCGCGCATGCACCAGCTGTCGGGTAGGGGGGTCACGCGTCTGATGCGAGTGAGTCGCACAATTGCTGATCTTGCGGCGTCTGATAGGGTCGATGCTGTTCACATCATGCAAGCAATGTCACTCAGGCAAATGGGGGCCTGATGAGACTATCTTCAGGCACCTTGATTCAATCTGGAGATGGACGCTGGGAAATCGCACTAGGTGATTCTGGGTACCCGGAATCCTTGGCACTAATCTCGGATCCCCCCAAGCGGCTCTATGGTATTGGCGACCCGGAGCTATTGAGGCCAGGTCTTGCGGTTATCGGGGCGCGCAAATCCACTCCGTACGGTCGGTCTGCGGCACGTTTGTTCGCTGGATGGGCAGCACAGCGCGGCGAGATCATTCTCAGCGGAGCGGCGATCGGCTGTGACCAGGCAGCGCATCGTGCAGCGCTTGAAGTCGAAGGTTCAACTGTAGCGGTGCTCGGATGCGGGGCTGATGTGGACTATCCACAGGGCGCCCACTCTCTCATCGAAGCGATCAGGGAGCGAGGTTGTGTGCTTTCTGAATTGCCATGGGGGACTCATCCCGCGCGATGGGCATTCGCGAAACGAAACCGAATTATCGCGGGTCTCTCCCGTGCAGTGCTCGTTGTCGAGGCATCGGTGCCCAGCGGAACGTTCCTCACGGCTGATTTCGCGTTGTCCGAGGGAAGAGATGTGTTTGCCGTGCCCGGCTCGATATTCGCCCCTGAGTGTCGTGGTGCCAACAGGCTTATCATGCAAGGCGCCAGTCCAGTGACGGAGATCTCGGATCTTGCGGCTCTTCTGGGGGTTGACGCGTCTGAAGAGACGGGGTCGATCGCGACGGCCACTCGAGATGAGGTGCTGGCGGCGATCACTGCTGACCCAATGAGGCCCGACGATATATCGCATGACTTGGGCATCGATATCGTCACCGTCGCTATTCGGTTGTCAGAGTTGGAGCATTCTGGGCTGGCGCACAGATACCCAGACGCACGTTATGGAGCCGTTCCTCGCGTAAAGGGATGATATCGCGCGTCGAGACGCTCGTTCGGTCGCTCGTTCGGTGTTGTTGCGAGGATCAACATGTCGGTGCTTCCAGGAGTCGGCTGGCGATGTACAATCGACAGCCATGGAACACGCGAATATCACAAATACCACTGCGTCTCGCTCAGTCGAGCCTGTCACCGTAATCGGAGGCGGGCTTGCGGGCTCTGAAGCCGCTTGGCAACTCGCACAACGCGGGATTCCCGTCAAATTGTTCGAGATGAGGCCCGAAAAGCAAAGCCCCGCACATCACAGCGGCTCGCTTGCCGAACTCGTGTGTTCGAACTCGTTCAAGAGCGATGATCCCATCACCGCCGCCGGTGAGCTCAAGCGCGAGTTGGAGTATCTCGGCTCAATGTTGCTCCAGGTCGCGCGCATGTGTGCGGTGCCGGCTGGAGGTGCCCTTGCGGTCGATCGCGAGATCTTCGCGCGCACTGTGACCGAGCACATCGAGAACCATCCGTTGATTGATGTGGTCCGTCGCGAAGTGCGTGAACTGCCCCAGGGCCGAGTCATCATCGCAACGGGGCCCTTGAGCAGTGACGGCATAGAGCCTGTGCTTGCAAGTCTCGTCGGCGCAGCCCGCTTGGCGTTCTACGATGCTGCCGCTCCGATCGTGGAGGCATCCAGCATTGATCGCGAGTTCGCCTTCTCGGCCTCACGTTATGGCAAGGGAGGCAGCGATGATTACGTCAACTGTCCGATGGACAGGGAACAATACGATTGCTTTATTGCCGAACTGCTATCCGCCAGACGCGTTCATTCAAAGGATTTCGAACGACGCGAACTGTTTTCTGCCTGCCAACCGGTCGAAGAGATTGCACGAAGTGGCCACGACGCTTTGAGATTCGGCCCATTGAAGCCCGTGGGCCTCACTGATCCTCGAACCGGCGACAGGCCTTGGGCTGTAGTGCAACTTCGAGCCGAGAACCTCTCTTGCACTGCCTACAATCTTGTGGGGTTCCAAACCAATCTGGCCTTCTCCGAACAGCAGAGGGTGTTTCGCCTCATTCCTGGCCTTGAGCACGCCGAGTTCGCTCGGCTGGGCGTTATGCATCGGAACACGTTCATTGACTCGCCCCGCTTGCTTGATGCCTCCTTGCGTTTGCGTAGCTTGCCTCGCGTGCGGGTTGCGGGACAGCTGGCTGGTACTGAGGGGTACCTTGAGGCTGTTGGAAGCGGACTACTCGCGGGACTTGGAGCTGCTGCGGAGGTCATAGGCGTGGATACATTCGTCATGCCCGAACTTAGTGTGTTCGGCTCCCTGATGGCATATGCGACTAATCCGTCGACTTCCGATTACCAGCCCATGCACGTGAATTGGGGAATCATCCAGCCGTTACCCCAGAGAGTGAAAGGGAAGAGGGATAGATATGCTGCGTATGCGCAGCGGGCTTTGCAGGCGACGGGGGAGGCCATCGCGGACCATCCACTAGCCTTTTGCTCCAAGATTGCTTCAAGGGCACTTGACCAGAATTCGCCCGAGGCACGTTCGTCGAACCCAGGGTCAAGATGAGCCAACAAA
>JAURYZ010000269.1 GCA_030653635.1 Coriobacteriia bacterium
CCGGCGTGGCGCTGCTCGTCATCCTCAATGGACTAAGGCTGCTGCGGCCCGCGAAACGCATGCCGATTTCTACCTGAGATTCGTAGATAGGGATTGCGGCACGTACGTCGAAATCCACTCATGAGTCCCAGGTCCTGTATCGGTATCTTCTGGGACGTGAGTGGAATCAGACCGACGCCCGAAAGGTGAACGGTCCGGGGGACAACGGGGGACCTATGAACTTGGTGCAGATCAATGTGTGGCTCGACTTCGCTTTTAGCGCAATCTACGTGTGCATGCTGTTGTTCCTCACGTGGCACTTCTCAATGTTCGTCATCAAGGGGCGCTTCCGAAAGGCCTTCATCGAGGGCAAGTGGCCGGAGCACGACGCGCGGCCTCCCGCGACGCCGAAGGTACTTCACGCCTTCCATATGTTCTCGATGATCATTCTCGGTTTCTCTGGGATGTACATCCGTTTCCCGTTCTTTGGCGGCGGGCGCGAGTTCATGAGAAACACCCACTACGTATTCATGTTCATCGTCATCGCAGTGCTCATCTGGCGGGTCTGGTACGCGTTCTACTCCAAGACGAATGCCGACTATCGCGAGTTCGCCATTGGCAAGAAGGACATTGCTACCGCAGGCGGCGTGCTCAAGTACTACGGCTATCTGAGCGACGACAAGCCGCACGTCGCGAAGTACAACGTCATGCAGAAGATGTCGTACGGCCTGTTCCTCGTCATGATGGTCGCGCAGGTGCTCACCGGCCTTCTAATCTGGCGATATGAGTTCCCGCTCATCAACGCAAGTATCTACACCGGCACGGCTGCAATCGTTGGCGCCACGGGCGTGTGGATGATCCGCATGCTGCACTACGTTCTCAACTGGGGCTTTATCATTATGACGACCGTCCACATGTACCTGGCGTTCAGCGTGGACGTGCCGTGTGCGCTCGACTTCTTTGGTATCAAGGAGATGGACGTCGTAAAGGACGCTCACGGTCACGGGCATGCCGAGGAGGCACCTGCTTTCTCGGCCGCTGCACCCGCTGCCGACTGACCGATATCCGCGACCAGAACGAGGGCCCTGCGCGCCGCAAGGCTCGGGGCCCTCGTTATGTTGAGGAGGGCTGACCATGGACAACGACCACTTCATGCGATTCATGGCTTCGTGGGCGCTTGTCCACGAGACTGCCGACGAGGGCTGGAAGGCCGCTGTCGAGCGTGGTTCCGCTCAGATCGAGGGGGATATGGCCGTAGGCCCTGAAGCGTTTGTGGACGGCCTTTCCGCGATGATTGCCGAGGAGAAGGAGCGCCTTAAAGCCTCACTCGCCAGCGATCAGGTCGAGCCCTCAGGGAGCCGTGCGGATGTCGCGGGGCACCTCGATCTACTCACGTTCGAGGTATCCGAACTGCGGGGCCGGCTAGAATCGATGCAGGCCTCCCTCGACGCGCTTTTGGATCAGTCCGACGATTCAGGGAAGTAGGCTGTGAGCGCGAGGGGCCGTCACATCGCGACTGTCGCGGGTAAGCGCTTCCTCTTCGGGCTGTGGTACGCACGTTTCGGCCTCGCGTCCGCATCGGCGCGTCGTGCCGCCTTCGCCAGGCAGACTCGCTTTGCATGCGAGGAGCTTGGGCCTGCCTTCATCAAGCTCGGGCAACTTGCTTCGGTTCGCCCCGATATCTTCAGCGCCGAGGCCGTATTTGAGCTAGAGCGTCTTCAGGACAGCGTCCCGCCCGTTCCCATCGAGCGAATCCGCCGCGCGATACACGGGGAGTTCGGGCAGGACGCTGATGCACTCTTTGATGAGTTCGAGGACGTTCCTGTCGCGTCGGCCTCGATCGCACAAGTGCATCGTGCCAGGCTCAAGGCGGCTTACCGCCCGGTATTCGGGGCACCGATGGCAGCGGGCACCGCCATTGCGATCAAGGTCGTTCGACCGGGCGCGACTGATGACATCCGCAGCGACATCGAGCTTGCGCACAGATGGCTGCGCTGGATTCCGAGATTCGGCCTACTTGCCCGAATAGATCTCGAGGCCTTCCTCGGCGAATTTGAGGTGACGCTGCGCAGTGAAACCGATCTTCGCAACGAGGGTCGGGTAGCCGAGCGCTTCGCCTTCGATGTTCGTGACGATGAGCTGGTCCTGGTGCCGAGAGTTGTCTGGACGAGGACCACACGCCGCGTACTCACGATGGAGTTTGTAGAGGGCTGGAGATTGACCGAGCTCACAGATGCTGAGCGCGATGGCGTCGACGCTCGTGCACTTGCGATCCATGGCGCGGACGTGTTCATGCGGCAGGTGCTTGTGCTCGGCCGTTATCACGCCGATCTTCACCCGGCCAACCTGTTCGTGACGCCGGATTCACGGATCTGCTATCTCGATTTTGGGATAGTGGGGATTACTTTGCCGGCACAGCGCATAGCGATAGCGCAGGTGCTGGCGGCCACCGTCTATGGTGACGCCGATCGAGCAGTTCGGTACTCACGCGAGCTGGGCCTAGAGATCCCAACATCGCAGGAGGCGGCGGTCAGAGATCGGGTCGCCGCGCTCATGAACCGCACGCTGCGCCGTCCTGGCCAGCGCGCGGATGTGCGTGGTTTCGCAATCGGGTTTCTGTCGATGCTTGCGGACTTCAAGATCGCGGTGCCGGTTGGCTATGGCCTTCTGATCAAAGCGCTCGTGACGGTGGAGGGGGTAGCTCAGGCGATTTATCCAGACATCGATATCACGCAGACCGCGCGACCCTTTGCGACGCGACTAATCGCCCAGGAGATGCTGCGACCGGGCCGTATTAACGCCAAGGCCCCGGAGATGCTCAGGGCCGCCATGCGCGTGCTCAGCGAGTAGGGTTCAGCGACGATGACGGATGCGTCTGTGAGAGGACGGGGCCGCACCCGTCCTCTCGCTTCACTACGCATCAATAATCTTGAGCGCTTCCTCGCGGAACGCATCCATCACGTACGATATCCCGGAGACCTTCGTCGCTTCTTCGGTAAGTGAGATCAGGTCGCCGCGGCCGATGGTGTCGAGCCGCATGTTGCGCGAACCACTCATTAGCTGCTGCAGGCCGACCCTGAGCTTGTCGGAGTACGTGTAGACGGCGATCGCACCAAGAGGCATGTTGTCGACCTCGGCACCGTACTTCGCCTTGAGAGTCTCGTACGTGACGAAGATCTCCTCCTTGGTGGTGCCGAACTCGGCGACCGTCTTTGGCAGGTCGCTCGTCTTCATCCAACGCTCGATGCTTCCGCCGACAAAGCCGGGAATCATGAGCGCGCGACCCATACAGACGGCCTTGGTATGCGGGGCGCCCATCGCAAGGACCTTGAAGATGTGGTCTTCACTCGAGAAGCCGCCCGCCATCGCGATGTCGGGGATGAAGGCTCCTTTGGCGCGTAGGCGTCCGATAAGCTCGTTGGTCATGGACTGCAGGTAGAAGGTTGGAACGCCCCACTCTTCCATCATGCGCCACGGGCTCATACCGGTGCCACCGGGGGCGCCGTCGATGGTGAGTAGATCGATCTTGGCGTTGCTGGACCACTTAATCGCCATGGCGAGCTCGCGCATCGCGTAGGCCCCGGTCTTGAGAGTGACTCGCTTGGCGCCCAGGTCGCGCAGGCGCTGAACCTCTGTGTAGAAGCCCTCTTCGTCAATGAATCCGAGGCGGCTGTGGCGCTCGAACTGCTTGATGGCCCCGTCATGGTAAGCCGCCTGGATGGCCGGGTTGCTCGGATCCGGGGTGACGAGATAGCCGCGCCTCTGAAGCTCAAGTGCCCGCTCGAGCGAGTCGACCTTGATCTCGCCGCCGATGCACTTGGCGCCCTGGCCCCACTTGAGCTCCATGGTCTCGACGCCGAGCTTCTCGACGCAGTACTCGGCGACCCCGAGGCGCGTGTCCTCGACGTTCATCTGCACGAGGATGTCGCCGTAGCCCTCTTCGCGGTAGCGGCGATAGGCCTCGACACGCCGCTTCATGTCCGGCGCGTGGGAGACCTTCCCGTTGGCGTCAAGCTCAAGATCGGGGTCGATGCCGCAGACGTTCTCGCCGCACACGATCGACACGCCGGATATGGCGGCTCCGATGGCGAAGCTGTCCCAGTGCTTGCGGGCGATCTCGGTCGAGCCCAGCGCACCGGTGAAGATCGGAACGCGCATCTTGATTTTGTTGGCGGTGCCGAACTCGGTCTCGGTGTCGACCATGGGGAACAACGTATTGTCCGGGGTGCCCACCACGCCTTCGGGCAGACCCTTCGCGCCGAGAGCGTAGCCCAGGATGTTGAGGTGCGAGTAGTCGATCGGGTAGTCCTTGTCGCCGCCCGCGGTCATGTCTCCGAAGGGACCGGGATAGATGACCTCGCGGCCGCGGAACGAGGACTTGAAGACCTCGCAGTTTCCTCGGCAGGTATCCAGGCAACGGGTGCATAGGCCCGAGCATGGCACCACGCTCTTGGATCGGTTCGAGGACTGCGTAGCGTCGTTTCCGTTCGGTTGTTGCAGATTCATTTGGGGCCTCCCTGCACCGGCGAATCATTTAGCTGTATCTTAGCGAAGGTACGAAACGTAGTGGAAACATAGCTGAAAACCGACCAAAATAAAATGAGGGAGAAGCAGATAATGCCAAAGCATCTGCGTGATGGGGCCGTCGCGGCAATCAAGGACAAGGACATCGAGTTCGTCCATCTCTGGTTCACTGACGTCCTCGGATTCCTCAAGACGTTTGTGATCACGGCCGATGAGCTCGAGAATGCCATGGCAGAGGGGATGGGGTTCGATGGGAGCTCGATCGAGGGCTTTGCCCGCATCGAAGAGTCGGACATGATCGCACTGCCAGATCCGACGACCCTCAAGATAATGCCGTGGCGTCAGGACGAGCAGCTCGTCGCCACCATGTTTTGCAACATCGTGCGTCCGGAAGGCGGACCTTTCGAGGGGGATCCGCGCTACGTCCTACAGCGGATGCTCGCGAAGGCCGCCGAGATGGGCTTCACTTTCAACGTGGGGCCGGAGCTCGAGTACTACTACTTTAAAGACGATGTGAGCACCGAGGTGTTGGACAGGGCGTCGTACTTCGATATGACCACGCGCGACGTCGCTGTCGATCTTCGGAAGAAGACCGTTCGTATGCTGAAGGCATTCGGTATCACTGTCGAGTACAGTCATCACGAGGTCGGACCTAGCCAGCATGAGATAGATCTGCGCTATGGTGAGGCGCTCGCCATGGCCGACGCCGTGATGACGTATAGACTTGTGGTGAAGGAAGTCGCACAGATGAACGGCGTCTACGCGACATTCATGCCCAAGCCGATGTACGGCGAGGCGGGCAGCGGCATGCACGTTCATCAGTCATTATTCAAAGGCGACAGCAACGCTTTCTATGATCCATCAGACGAGTTCCATTTGTCAGCCATCGCAAAGAGCTACATCGCGGGCTTGCTTCATCATGCGCCCGCGTTCACTGCCATCACCAATCAGTGGGTCAATTCCTACAAGCGGCTTGTCTCCGGCTATGAGGCACCGGTTCACATCTGCTGGGCGCACAGGAATCGCTCTGCGTTGGTACGAGTGCCGATGTACAAGCCGGGCAAGGAGAAGGCCACCCGTATAGAGCTTCGTTCCCCGGATCCCGCGTGCAATCCGTACCTTGCCTTCGCGGTAATGCTGGCGGCGGGTCTAGACGGTATCGAGAAGGGGATGACCCTACCTGACGATGTGGTCGAAGACGTGTACGAGATGTCGGACGCGCGTCGTGCGGAGCTTGGCATCGGACGGCTTCCTGGGGATCTCGACGAAGCGATTCGCGAGATGGAGAAGAGCGAGTTGGTTCGCGAGGCACTTGGCGACAAGGTCTTCGAGTACTTCCTGCGCAACAAGAAGGCTGAGTGGCACGATTACCACACGCGGGTTACGCCGTTCGAGCTCGAGGAGTACCTGCCGCTTCTGTAGAGAGCGCTTGGCTAGGTCATATCCTCGGCGTTGAGGGCTTCGTTCATTGCGCCTGTGCGATAGCCGTCTAGGTCCTGGGCCACGAAAGTGAAACCGGCGGTCTTGATTGCCGTCGTGACGATTTCGCGCATCTCCCAAGCAGTCTGCATCTCACTAGGCTCGACCTCGAGCCGGGCGACATCACCATGTGCGCGGACACGGAACTGCCGCAGGCCCATCGCCCTAAGCGAGTTCTCCGCGCGCGCTACGCGCAAGAGCCTGTCCTCCGTGATCGCTTCGCCGTATGGGAAGCGCGAGGCGAGACAAGCCATCGATGGCTTGTCCCAGTTCGGTAGGCCGAGGAGAGCCGCGACCTCGCGGATCTCCTTCTTGGTGAATCCAACTTCGGCCAAGGGGCTTTTCACGCCGAGTTCGACTCCGGCACGCGAGCCGGGGCGAAAGTCGGCGGAGTCGTCCACGTTGCTGCCATCCAGCACGTAGGTGAGTCCACGGCTGTCAGCGACTGCTCGAAGCAGGCCGAACAGCTCGGATTTGCAGTAATAGCAGCGGTCGGGGGTGTTCGCTCGAAACTGAGGATCGATGAGTTCGTAGGTCTCCACCTCGTGGAGGCGTAGTCCGAGTTCGGTGGCGATGCGCCGGGCGTACTCGACTTCGCTCTCGGGATAGGTGTCGCTCCTGGCGAGCACAGCAAGGCAGCGTTCCCCCAGGACCACGTGTGCCGCGAAAGCCAGTAGCGTGGAGTCGACTCCACCGCTGTAAGCGACCAATACGCTGTCGAGGCCCGACAGGTTCTCAAGCAGCCGCTCGTACTTGCTCGCGTGGGTCACTCGGGTGCGCTCCTCGGTCGTCAGACGAATGTTCAGTATATCGCGCCGGCGGGCTCGTGCGGGGCGATACCCATCAGCCCCGAGCGCCCCGGCGCCCCGAGCGATGCCCCGGCGCCCCGAGCGATGCCCCGTGCGCCCCGAGCGATGCCCCGTGCGATGCATGCGATGTTCGGTAGTGCGCATGGCGCTCGGGAAGGACACTCGGCTTCATTGGGGAAGAAAGGTAGCGGAGGGTATCGCGAAGCAAGGGAGTGGCGCATGAGCGAACAGGGAGCTGACCGGGGGTTCGAGCATCTGTCTCAGGATGGAAATATCATCGCTCCGCCTGCCGATTTGTCCGGGACTGCACTCATTTCGAGTGCGGAGCAGTATGCGCAGACGCATGCGCGGTCGATCACCGACACCGACGAGTACTGGAAGCAATCGGCACTCGAGAATCTCGTGTGGATGGAGCCGTTCAGCAAGGTAGGCTTTGGGGACTTCGAGAACCTGGACTACACATGGTTCGAGGATGGGGTTCTAAACGTCAGCGCTAACTGCCTCGATCGGCACCTGCACACTTGGCGGCGCAATAAGGCCGCACTGATCTGGGAGGGCGACGACGGGACGAGTCGGACCTTCACTTATCAGCAACTGCACTATGAGGTCAGCCGTTTCGCGAATGTCCTGCTCAAGAAGGGCGTGGTCAAGGGCGACCGAGTCGCCGTCTATCTTCCGATGATCCCTGAGCTTCCGATCGCGATGCTCGCCTGTGCCAGGATCGGGGCTATCCATTCCGTCGTCTTTGGCGGCTTTTCCGCATCAGCGCTCAAGGGGCGTATCCAGGACTGCGGGGCGAAGATGCTCATCACGGCTGATGAGGGCATCCGCGGAGGCCGCAAGGTACCGCTCAAGGCTGCAGCTGATGAGGCGATGTTCGAGTGTCCGAGTGTCGAGGCGTGCGTGGTGGTCAAGCGCGGCGCTGGAGACGTTGACATGGAGCCGGGTCGGGACACCTGGTGGCATCAGGAAGTCACCGCTCCTGAGGTGCGTCGCCCGAACGAGCCGGTGCCCATGGGTGCCGAGGACCCGCTTTTCATCCTGTACACCTCTGGATCTACCGGCAAGCCGAAGGGTGTCTTGCATACGACCGCCGGCTATCTTCTTTATGCGACCGTCACCTTCAAGGAGGTGTTCGATTATCGCGACGAAGACGTGTTCTGGTGCACTGCGGACATCGGCTGGGTGACGGGGCATAGCTACATCGTGTACGGACCACTATCCGCTGGCGCGACAACCCTCATGTTCGAGGGCGTTCCGACCTATCCGGACCCGGGGCGTTTCTGGGCGGTTGTCGAGAAGTACCGTGTCAACACGTTCTACACCGCACCGACCGCCATTCGTGCACTCATGCGTCACGGAGAAGGCTGGCCCGCCCGCTACGACTTGTCGAGTCTGCGAGTTCTGGGCACCGTGGGCGAGCCCATCAACCCCGAGGTCTGGATGTGGTATCGGGATACCATCGGACGCTCGGAGCTGCCGATTGTCGACACGTACTGGCAAACGGAGACCGGCGGTTTTCTCATAACTCCGTTCCCTGGTGCCATCCCACTCAAGCCCGGTTCCGCGACCGTTCCCTACTTCGGTGTAGATCCCAAGGTGCTGCGCGAGGATGGCTCTGAGGCGGGCGTCGACGAGGGCGGGTACCTGGTCGTTGAGAAGCCATGGCCAGGTGTGTTTCGAGGGATGTGGGGCGACTCGGAGAACAAACGCATGCGTGAGGTCTATTTCGACAGATTCCCCGGCCGCTATTTCACGGGCGATGGTGCTCGCAAGGACAAGGACGGGTACTTCTGGCTTCTGGGTCGCGTCGATGATGTCATCAATGTCTCAGGCCACCGTTTGGGGACAGCGGAGATCGAAAGCGCACTCGTGTCCCATGAGGCCGTCAGCGAAGCTGCGGTCGTCGGTTTCCCGCATCCCGTGAAGGGGGAGGGCGTCTTCGCCTACGTTCTGCTTCGCGATGGCGAGCACCCGAGCGTCGATCTAGCGAAAATCCTATCCGGACATGTGCGCAAGGTGATTGGGCCTATCGCCACACCGGATCACATCCAGTTCGCTCGCGACTTACCCAAGACGCGAAGTGGCAAGATCATGCGCCGGATACTTCGCA
>JAURYZ010000278.1 GCA_030653635.1 Coriobacteriia bacterium
CGACCTGTGCCGGCGTTACGGGGCCAGGCTCATGGTCGATGAGGCCCACTCCGTCGGTTCGCTGGGAGCAACTGGCCATGGCATCGAAGAGCACTTCGGTATGCCCGGTGTTATCGACCTGAAGATGGGCACCTTGTCCAAGTCGATCCCCTCGATCGGGGGGTACCTGGCCGGCACCAAGGAGATAATCGACTACCAGCGCCACATGTCGCGTCCGTTCATCTTCTCCGCAGCACTTCCGCCCGCTCAGACTGCTGCGGCGATGACGGCATTCGATGTCATCGAAGACGAACCAGAACGCGTGGCTGAGCTTCACCGCATCACCGCCATATACAGCGAGGGCCTCAAGGCTCAAGGATGGGACACCATGGATTCAACCACGTGCGTAGTGCCCGTGCTTGTTGGCGATGAGGCAAAAACGATGGATCTCACACGAATCCTTTTTGATTGCGGCGTGTTCGTGTGCCCAATCGTTCATCCAGCCGTTCCCAGAGGAATGGATCGACTTCGTACTTGTTTGATGGCGACACACACCGAGGCTGACATAGCCCTCGTGCTCGATGCATTTGCGTACGCTGGTAAGGAACTCGGATTGATCTAGCTTCCAGAATTTGTGAGAACATCTCACGCAGGACCCCGCTGTCGTCGGGGTCCTGCGCTATACTTGGCCTCAGAACACTCGTATGGGAGTGACGCGAAGCTGAATGCGCTTAAGGGGGTTCTGTGTCCGAGGTCGATACGAGCGCTATCAAGCTGCCCTCGCGCACCCACGCGCTGAAGGTTCGCCTAGTTGGCTGGGGACTGCTCCCGCTGCTTCTTGCAGCCTTTTGGGTTTCATCCGGTCACGCCTTTACCGTCGCCGGGGACGCACTTCTGGGGCTGTTCTCATATGGGGGCCCCGTACTTGTGTCGGTAGTCCTATGCATTGTGTGCGGAAGACGATCGGATGGGCTGGAAAGACGGTTCTGGTTCCTGCTCGCCACCGCCAATGCAGCCTTACTTATCTCCGAATGCGCTCTTGCATGGTGGCTGCTATTCATCGACCCCTCTGGCCCGACGCGCATCGCCTTTCCATTCCAGCCACTTCACCTAGTGGCCGCGATTGCCTTCCTCGGCGTTCTGTCCTCAATGACACAGCTGGCATCTGCATCTCCAGCTGCCAGGATTCGATATGTCACTGATGCGGGCGTATTGGCGCTCGTGCTCTACATCATCGCGATCGAGTTCTATGCACGTCCCGTCATGGAGCCGACTGCTGGCGCGGTTTGGGAGATCTTGGTCGGGGCCGTGTATCCCGTGGTCGCGGTTCTCATGCTGCTTGGTGTGGTACTTAACGTGTCAGGCCTCAAGGTCGTCAAATGGCGCTCGTGGGAGAAACTCATTGTCATCGCCATGGCAGTCTACCTGGCCGGCGTCGGCCTTTGGCCCTCTTGGTATGCGTCTGCGGCAGCCGGCTCTCGCAACGAGGCTCGCAGCGTCTTGGACTTGCTGCAGCTCACGGGTCACTATGTTCTCGTGATGGCCACCGTCTACCGCCTGACCGAACAGGCGGAATGGTTCCCCCGACCGCTTCCACCGATAACATTGGGCCGCCGCCGTTGGCTGCCACTTGCATTCCCGCTGTCTGCTCTGGCCGCCACGGCTGTTGCGGCTTTGGCCGCCTACGGCTCCCGCGGGCAGGGTGGCTGGAGTGTGATCTACGGTTGAATTGCTGTACTGCTGACGGGACTTGTTCTCCTCAGAAGTTCGCTCCTTGCCCTTGAGCACAGCACTCTGTTCTACAAATCCATCACCGATCCGCTCACCGGCGTCTACAACCACCGCTACTTTCACGATCGCCTGGCCGATGAGATCCATGCTGCTGCCCAGTTTGGCGAGTCCATCTCTCTGGTGATGATTGACGTCGACGATTTCAGCGATTTCAACTCTGTTAATGGACATGGCGAAGGGGACCGTCTGCTCGCTTCTTTCGCAGAGACCCTAGCGAGCATGACAAGTCGCACTCAGGCCGTTTCGCGCATCGGTGGCGACGAGTTTGCCATCCTTTTGCCAGCGACCGCCGCACCTGAAGCGCATCTTTTTGCACAACGACTCGTGGACCATCTCGGAATCGAAATCGGTGATGTCCCTGGAAGCATCACCATATCTGCAGGCGTTGCGACCTTCCCCGACCACGCGTTGACCCCCGAGGACCTATTCAGGCTCGCTGATTGCGCGATGCTGTGGGCCAAGGAACGCGGAAAGAACCGAGCCGTGCTCTACGAGCAGGGACGCATACCCGACAAGGCCGGACGCGACCGCGTGGAGCACGTCCAGCGACAGTCCCGTTTGTCCTCCGTTCGCGCTCTTGCGGCAGCGGTCGACGCCCGTGATTCCGCGACGCAGAACCACTCGAGACATGTTGCGGCGCTTGCTTTGGGACTTGGCGAGAGCATTGGTATCCAAGGCGAGCATCTTCGGTTGCTGGAGCTTGCCGCTCTGATGCACGATGTCGGCAAGATCGGCGTGCCGGACGCCGTCCTTACTAAGGCAGGTCCCCTCGATCCCGAGGAGCAACGACGCGTTCGTGAGCATGCGGTGCTCGGCCAGCACATCCTCTCGTCGACGGACCTTCCTGAGATACTGCCCTGGGTGCGGCATCATCACGAGCGCTGGGACGGTCTTGGCTATCCGGATGGTATCGAGGGCCAGAACATCCCCTTGGAATCACGAATTCTGATGCTCTGTGACTCCTATGACGCCATGGTCTCCGACCGTCCGTATAGAGCAGCGTGCTCTGAGCAGTTCGCGATGGATGAGATCGAAGCATGTGCCGGATCCCAGTTCGACCCGGAGCTTGCCGCCCGCTTCATTCAGATTCGTCGCGCGGTCTTTGAGGACCACTCTGTCTCTGAGCCGCTGGTCAGCTGATCTGCATGTTTGTATGGAGAGGGACCCGCATGCCTGAACACCGAGTGCAGGAAACCGAGTTCCCGATGGTATCCATCGGCGATCAGGCCCTGATTCACCCGCGTGTTTTGGGTACTACTCGCAAGACCAAGGTCGGTCTGTGGATAGGCCTAGTTGCGCTTGTGTTCGGCTATCCTCCCGCTTTGGCAGCATCAGGGGCCTGGATTCAGTACATCGATGGCCTGTTCTTTGTCGTCGTGATCTCAGCGACCTCTTTGGCTTGCTGGCGTGCATACCGAAAGGGCGCAGCCATCGAGAAGCGATTCTGGCTGTTGCTCGTTTCCATCAATGTTCTTACCATGGCGAGCCAGATCATCGGTGCCGCCCTCATGTTCACGACCGCTGGTGCAGGTCCACAGATGCCCTCTTTGGCGGATTTTCTCAACTTGATCGCGGCCGTCTGTTTCGGTGCGCTAGTCCTTTCGGGAATTTCGAGTCGCGTACGACATTCAGCCGTGATCTTCAGGCATGCTCTGGACGCAACCGCCATTGCGGTTGTCTTGTATGTCTTCGTCGCCCTTATGTACGTCGGACCCCTCTTTGGCCCTGTGGCTCTCGGTGATGTGGCCTCGATCGCGACAGGCTCGGCGTATCCTCTCTTGGGCCTCTTCATCTTGGTTGGCACGTTCGTTGGCATCCTCAGCCCGAGGGCAGGACTGTGGCTTTTGTGGGAGAGGTTGGTGGCGGCTTCACTTGCGCTTTATGCGACAGGACT
>JAURYZ010000003.1 GCA_030653635.1 Coriobacteriia bacterium
TTCGTCGGCTGGAATGGCTTGACGAGAAAGTCCATGGCTCCCGACTCTAGCGCCTCGACTATCATCTTCTGCTGGCCCATGGCGCTGACCATGAGCACTCTAGCCGCAGAATCGACCGAGCGGATCGCGCGCAAAGCCTCAAGCCCGCTCATCTCCGGCATGGTAATGTCCATGGTCACAAGATCGGGGTGAAGCTCGCGGTATTTGTCGACGGCGTCGCGACCATTGACGGCTTCGTGAATCACGTAGCCTTCCTTGGCCAAGATATCCCTGATCATCATTCTCATGAACGCGGCATCGTCGACGACCAGTACGGTCTTAGACATCCTCGTCAACCTCCAGATCAGCGTCCTTTGCCGGCCGCGCGTATGAACCTCGTGGAACGGTCTTATCCAAGTCGAGCAGGATCACCAGACGACCCCCTCGATCCGCCACGCCCTCGATCATCTCGGCGCTGTGTGCGCTCACTGCGGCGTCCGGCGTCGGCCCGATGGAGTCGATTGGAATCGCCACAACCTCATTGGCCTCGTCGACCGCAAGCCCGACAGAGCCCGAATCGCAATCCACGACGATGATGCGCGAGTGCGCAGAATGTGTCAGCTTGCCACGTCCGAGCCGCTGGCACAGGTCGACGATCGGAATGACCCGCCCACGGAGGTTGATGACGCCCAGCACCGACTCTGGAGCCTTGGGCACGGGGGTCGAAGCTTCGTAGCGGATGATGCCGGATACGCGAGAAATCCCGATGCCATACTCCTCGGCACCGAGACGGAAGATCACATAGGGTCGGGAGCCTTGCTCCACCAGTGCGGACACCGGGCCTACCCCTGCTCCACTTGGAAGATATGCACTGCATCCTCGAGTCGCTGCGCCATGTCAGAAAGTTCCTGCGCTGCCGAGGTGACCTCCTCCATACAAGCTGTCTGCTCTTCGGCCGCAGCTGCGGTTTCCTGGGCAGAAGCTGCGTTCTGCTCGACCACAGCGGCGATATCATGCATCGCTCTGTCGACTGCCGATGTTCGCTGAGCCTGATCCTTCATCGACGCTGAAATCTGCTCGGCAAGCAGTGACGTGCGCGACACGGCATCGGTTATCTGACGAAGCGACTCACCGGTTCGGCCAACGACCTCGCTTCCGATCTCGACTTCGCGTGTGCCGATCTCCATGTACTTGACTGCTTTGGCTGTCTCGTCCTGAACCTCGCGAATCAGCTCACCGATCTGCTCGGCTGCCTTGCCTGAACCCTCCGCAAGCTTGCGAACTTCGTCAGCCACGACCGAGAAGCCACGGCCGGACTCTCCGGCGCGTGCGGCTTCGATGGCGGCGTTGAGGGACAGAAGGTTCGTCTGGTCGGCGATCGAGGTGATGACATCTACGATGCTGCCAATCTCGTTGCTCCGCCTGCCGAGGATCTCAACCGATTGAGCGAGCGTCTCAATGGCCTGCTGGACCTCCGCGATCTTGACGATCGCCTCGGATGTCGCCTTCTCGCCACCGACTGCTACCCTGGCAGCCTCCTCGCTTGTACGGGCGGCCTCCTCGGCTTGCTTGGCGACGACGTCGGCGGTGGCATTGATCGACTCCATCGCGTTCGAGGTCTCTTCGACCTTGCGAGACTGCAGTTCAGCACCATGCGCGATCTGCTGCACGGACGAGGATATCTCCATGGTCGAGGACGATATCTCCTCGGATGAGGCCGAAAGCTCCGCCGCGGCAGCGGAAACCGATTCGGCAGAACGACGCACCTGGGAGGCGATCCCAGACAGTGAAACGATCAGGAAGTTACAGTCCTCGGCAAGTAGGCCTATCTCGTCCTTGCGCGAAACTGACGCGCGCACGGTCAAGTCGCCCTTGCCGGCCTGGTTCATGACTCCGCCCAAGTCGCGCAACGGGCGAAGGACGTGATCCTTGAACTTCCAGCGCCACAGCAGAGTGCCGAAAGGCGACACGAACATCATGAACAACCCGCCGAAGGTGATCACAGGGAGCATCTGCGCGAATGTGAGATCCAGCTTCCACCAAGCGAAGATGGCCGATGCGATCAGCCCGAACAGGACCGGCGGGCCGATTGTGAGCCATGTCCAGATCGTGAACGTCGCCGAAAGCCCGCCTTTGATGGTGCTTTCACGATACTCTTGAGCCATCGTGCGTGCTCCTCCCCCTGCCTACCCTGACCGGTTCCCGGCCGACTAGGCGCTCATGGGTTTGCGGTAGATACGCTCTCTGCCGTTATACAGTTCGAACTTGCCAGACACGCTTGGGGCGAGTTTCTCGCTCCTGCCCAAGACGAGGAATCCGCCTCTAGCCAATGCGCCCCAGAAATGCTCCAACACCTCAGCTTGCTGCTCCCGGCTAAAGTATATAAAGACGTTGCGACAAAAAATCACGTCCACAACATTTATCGGCCGCTCCGAGAACAAGTTCATCTGCCGGAACTTAACGTGGCGCGCGACCTCGGGTCGAACGCTGAACGTGTCTCCGTGCATGTGAAGGTATCTTACCTGATGCTCCAGCGGTATGCTCTTCAGCTTATCGGCGGCGTAGATCCCTTGGCGCGCCTTGGCCAACGCAAGGGGATCCAAATCGGTGCCCAAGACGGTGAGCAGGAAGTCCTTCTGACGCTCTTTGAGCGCGTCCATGAACGACATCGTGATCGAGTAGGGCTCCTCGCCCGTCGCACACCCGGCAGACCATACCCTGATCATGCGGTGTCTCGTCTGCATCTTGGATTCGATCATCATCGGGACGATCTCGCGGCGAAAGATCTCGAAAACGGTCTTGTCGCGATAGAAATCGGTGACGTTGATGGTCAGCGCATCCAGTAGCGCCGCGTACTCATTGGGGTCAGTATCGAGCAGATCCGAGTACTGCCGGTACGAGTGAACGCTCACCGAACGCATGCGCGCGGCGAGACGCCGCTCCAGATACTGTCGACGATAGTTCCCAAGATCGACGCCCCGTTCGGCATCGATCTTGGTGATGAGTTTCTCGAGGTTGCCCCGATAGACAGGACTTGCCCCCGCGTTGTCCACAAAGCTCCCCTCGTGAGATGCACCCACAGTATTGTAGAATACAGGCTCAAGTAACCCTTCTGAAAGGCCACGACTCGATGAGCACCCGTTCGCGAGCCCTGCGTGTTGTGAGTCTTTTGCTTGCAAGCTCCATGTTACTCGCATCGGCTGGCTTCGCGTGGGCCGTCGCGGATGACTATCGCACACGAGACATCGTTCCGGCAGGCGTGAGCTTTAACGGAATCGATCTCGGGGGCATTCCGGTCGATCAGGCACGCGTAGCTCTCGAAAAGGCCGTGGCTAGCGCATACATGGGGCCTGTCGAGGTCACCATTGCGACCGAAACAGCCACCTTCGACCCCGAGGGCACGATCAGCGTCGACATCGACGCCATGCTCGATTCGGCCTTCGACCCTGCGCTTTCAAGTACGGTCGCGCAGCGCTCCTATCGGCGTGTCTCGGGCGAGACGTCTCCCTACGAGGTCGCACCTGTCTTGGCTGTGGACGGCGGCTCCGTAAGCGCTTGGGTCGCCAAACTTGCTGCGGGCGTCGATACCCCGTCGGTGGACGCAACGATGAGCATCGTCGGCGGAGCGGTCGTGATAAGGCACTCCTCGGCAGGGCGTATGACCGATCAGGAGAAGTCGGTCGCTCTGATCAGCGAGGCTCTTTTGGCGGGCGCTCGCAGCGTTGAACTGCCGGTGGACGAGATTGCCCCGCAGATGACCGACGCGAGCATGGGCAAGGTCATCGTCGTGGACATCTCCAGGCGCACGCTCGACCTGTACGACGGCATGACCCTGGAGAAGGGGTACCGCTGCGCCGTAGGCACCGGCGGCTTTCCCACCCCCAAGGGAACGTGGAAGATCGTCCTGAAACGCTATCGGCCCACGTGGTACAACCCTGCGCCTACCGGTTGGGGCGCCACAATGCCAGCGAGCATCCCGCCTGGATCGAGCAACCCTTTGGGGACGCGCGCGCTGAACCTGAATGCGTCGGGCATTCGGATCCACGGCACGAACAAGGACTCGTCAATCGGTTCGGCGGCCAGCCACGGATGCATGCGCATGCATCGCTGGGACATCGAGGACCTGTACGGTCGCGTGGAAGTCGGCACGCCGGTGCTCATCGTCCGCTAATCCGTGAGCGCGAACCTTATGGCGAGGACAGTGCGGCCATGGCCGCCGTGCGCACTCCCGTGCTGATGGCAGCCGTGCCGCCAAGGAACCTCAGCTCCCGCACATCGGCCTTCTTGGCCGAGAGGAAATCGCCGGCCTCAACAGACAGGGTCGTGCCATTCGTGAGGATCACCACTGAGCCCGCAGCGCCTTGCATGACTCCGCCCGCGAGGGCGTCCGGGTAGTTGGTGCCGGTGGCAAGCGCCGGGGTCGTCGCCGCAAGACCCAGCTTGAGCGAGTTCTCGGCCACCGTCGCGGCAGTCGCGTAGCGATTGGCGCCGGCCCAACGATCGGACAGCGCAATCCCCTGCGCATTCAGTGCGGAGATGCTGGCATCGCTCACAGCAGCCGTACCGCCCAAGACGTAGACCTTCGTTACACCTGCGCTTTTCATGGCAGTGATAGTAGACGCGGCAATCCCGGTGGGGTTGGACAAGTACAGCGGGATGCCCTTGGCCGCAGCCAGGGGTCCTGCAGCGAGCGCGTCGGGGAAGTTGCCGCCCGTGGCTACAAGGGCCGTACCGTCCCATGCCGGGCGACCCGGAACGCCGAGTGTCGCGATAGCGACCCTTGCAGAGGTCTCGTAGCGCGTGGCCCCAAAGAGCCTCGTTATAGCCGCGCTCGTCCCGGGCACGATCGCGTCGATCGCGACCGCGACCACGTCGGTGACTGCCGCCGTACCGCCAACTATGAACACTCG
>JAURYZ010000014.1 GCA_030653635.1 Coriobacteriia bacterium
GAGGCGTTGTTGGTTGTACACCTCATCACACCCAAAGGCGCCAAAGTCCGCCCAGAATGTCAGGACGTCGCACGTGGACAATGCCCCGCCGACTGTGGCTGCGTTGTGCTCCCCCACGCCGCACTGTATGAAGCTGTGGGGAAACTCGTGAGCGAAACTCTCGGTCTTGACCGAAACCGCCAGATCACAATCAAGAACAGCAATCGGTAGCTGCGGGTTAGCCCTGGCGATGTCCACGAGCGCTGCGCCCCAAGCCGAGCGATTGTCGGAGTTGTCGAAGGACCCGAAGCTGGCGGGCTGGCTGTCGATAAGCCTCACGGCAGGCGTCGCGTGGTCCAGCGGCAGTACCGCACATGGCAAAGCGCGACGGTTCCGCGCCTCTATTAGCCGTGGCGGGATGCCCAGTTCGCCCATCGCCGCCATGTACTCCTCGGCAGTAAGACCTCGGCCGTGAAACTCGGGCTTATCGCGCATGAACGAGACGCCTTGGCCGATATGGGTATTGGCGATGATGCACGTGGGGCCTTCAGCATCTGTGAGCGCGCTGTGTAACGCCTTGATATCATGACCGTCGACGTGGACGACACGCCAACCGTCGGCCGCGAAGCCCGCGGCCACATCGACGGGCATTACGTCTTCGGTGCGCCCCGATATCTGGATCCCGTTCATGTCGATAATGACAGTGAGGTCCGTGAGATTCTGACGCACGGCCAAACGTCGAGCCTCCGCGACCTGGCCCTTTTGCTGCTCCCCGTCGCTCATGACCACGAACGTGCGCCATGACCTGCCGCTCAATCGAGCGCCGAGAGCCATACCGACCCCGGCTGAGAGACCTTGCCCGAGATTGCCCGTACTCCACTCCACCCCAGCCACCGCGCGCTCAACATGGCCTTCGAACGGGGATCCGGCCTGCCTAAAATGCGCCTCGAACTCGGCAACGTCGAAAAAGCCAGCGTTGGCCAGCGCCGAGTAGACCCCTGGAGAGGTGTGCCCATGGCTGATCACGATACGGTCGCGACTCGGCCAATGCGGCTCTTCGGGACGAACTCGCGCGCAGGAGTACAGCACGGTGTATATCTCGATTGAAGACATCGACCCGCCCGGATGTCCGGACTGCGACGCGGACGTCGCGGTCAGGATGGAGCCTCGAGCCTCGTGGGCGCGACGTGACAACTCCGCGGCCAACCCTGGCTCAAGCGGAAGCGTGAATCCGTGATTGAACATATAGGACCCCTGTCAGCATCAAGGCATTGCGATATGGACACGGCAATGCAACCGTAGAACACGAAATGATCCGCGCGTGTTGCGGACGCCACAAGTAGCTATTCCCGAACAGAGGACTTCCCGATGCATGAAGCGCGAAGGATAGCCGAAAAGGCGGCTCTTGCCGCAGGTCGGCTGATCGCCCAAAGAGCTGGGATGACCGGACTGGTGCGTTCGAAATCAACCGGAACCGATCTTGTCACCGAGACCGATGTCCAAGCAGGCGTCGTCGCGGCTCGCACAATTCTGGCAGCCGATCCTGGCGCTCGATTTGTGATCGAGGAAGCCGAAGTCTTCGATCTGACTGAGGCTGTCGAGGGAAGTCTCGATGCCCCTGCAGTTTGGGTGATCGATCCTTTGGACGGCACGACGTCTTACGTACACGGATTCCCCTGCTTCTCGGTCTCGATTGCGTATCTGAATCATGGAGTCCCGATGGCCGGAGCCGTGTACAACGTGCCTTTGGACCAGATGGCCTCCGCGCAAGCCGGGGCCGGAGCCACCGTAAACGGCATCCCCATGCATTGCACCGGGACCGATGCTTTAGCCGAGGCGCTGCTCGTCACGGGGTTCCCGTATGACCGCGGCGCGCTGCTTGACCGCCAGCTGGGGGCGCTTGCGCGCTTCCTGCGTGCCCCCGTTCACGGAATCCGTCGAGACGGGTCGGCGGCCATCGATCTGGTGCACGTCGCGATGGGGCGTGCGGACGGCTTTTGGGAGTTCGGGCTCAAGCCGTGGGACATGGCGGCCGGTGTGCTGCTGTGCCAGGAGGCGGGCGCTCTGGTCAGCGACATCAGCGGAGCGGCCTGGACTCCTGCAGCCACGGGCGCGGTTGCCGCCAACCCGATACTCCATCCCCTCATGCTCGATGTGATACACGCAAACAACTCGATGTAGGCGCGTCAAGTGTACCGACACAAAGGGCCCCCGGCGACTGATCACCGAAGGCCCCTGGGATCGTCAGGCACAAGACTAGTAGCTGGGCTTCTTTTCGACCGCATCCTCGGCAAGCTCTATGTCCCACTCCATGATGACCTTGGACACGGCACGCTCCCCGCTCTCAATGCAGTTTGGGATGCCGACGCCGCGATACGAGCCACCTGCAAGTGCAAAGCCCTTGATTTCGGCGCTGCGCTTCTCGATGGTCTCGACGCGGCCTAGGTGGCCCATGGTGTACTGGGGCATGCCCAGATGCCAGCGATATACACGCGCGAAGAGCGGCTCGCCCTTGACGCCCAAGATGCCGCGCATCTCCTTTATGACTATGCCGATGAGCTCCTCGTCGGAGTTCTCCATGATCGCCTGATTCTGCGGCCCGCCGACGAATCCGCGCATTAGCACTTTGCCCTCGGGAGCGCGGCCTGGCCATTTGGTGGAAGAGAATGTGGCCGCCATCAGCGCGCGCTTCTCCTTTTGCGGACACAACACGCCGAACGCATCCATGTCGATGCCGATCTCATCGGCACGAAAGCCCAGCGAGACAGTCGCGGAAGTGCTGCTCGGGATGCCGGCGAGGGCATCGGCGATGGCCGTATCGACACTGCGGACGATGGGCTCTGCAGCCCAAGCCTCAGTAGCTACGATTACCGCATCGCCGGTAACGGTGGAGCCATCGTCGAGTGTGACGTTCCAGGTGTCGCCGTCGCGAGCAACCGAGCTGACTGAAACGCCGGTTCGGATGGACTCGCGGCCGGCCGCATCGGCCATAGCCTCGGTGAAGGACTGCATTCCTCCTGAGAAGGAGGTGAAGAACGTCTTGGGCTTGTCACCGGGCTTGGGCGGATACTTCTTCTTCATCTGCTCGACCATTTTGCGAGCGGCCAGGAAACCCTTGAGCATGCTGCCATGCTTCTGCTCCATCTCGAGCAGATTGGGGAACGTAGCCGCAAGCGACATTTGCTTGGGATCGGAGGCGTGAACACCACCGACGAGGGGCTCAGCGAGTCTGTCGAGGCACTCCTGGCCCATGCGGCGCACGATGAAATGCTCCAGTGTCTCATCGTTAGGCTCACCGGGAGCGAGCTTCTTTTTGGGCACGAACAGATCCATTCCCATGCGGATCTTGCCCGGCCACGAGAACAACCCCGTTGTCGCGAACGGCAAGAACTTGGTCGGAGCGAACATCATTACCCCGTCAGGCATTTCGTACAGATTGCCTCGGGATAAGATCAGGGTCTTCTTGCGCGACTCGTCGCTGGGCAGCTCGGCGTCGAATACTCCTGCGGCTTTTGCCACGCGGTGAACAGCGGGTTTGCTCGTAAGGAAGCAGTCCGGACCTCCGTCGACGATGAACTCGGCGCCATCGGCACCATCCCACTCGTCTGCAACTCGCTCACTTGCAATCTTCCCGCCCAGGCGAGTGTCCTTCTCGATGAGCGTGAAACCAACGTCGTGGCCTTCGTCGGCCGCTCGCTTCACCTTGTAAGCGGCTCCGAGGCCCGCAGCGCCTCCACCGATGATGATGATGTTTCTCATTCGTTTCCCATTCGTCGCAGGTCCAAAGGCGCCGTTGGCGCCGATCCGTCAGTACAAACGCCGATCGTCTGCCGAGTCCTCGGCCAAAGCCATGCCCCACTCGGAGAGAATCTTGGTAACGGCCTTCTCGCCACTGTCCAAGCAGTTCGGGACACCGACGCCGCGCAGGCCTCCGCCGGCAAGTCCCAGTCCCGACATGGACTCCACGCACGACTCGATGGCGGCGGCGCGGTCCAGATGCCCAAGCGTGTATTGTGGCATGCCCCTGTCCCACCGGTACACGCGTGCGAACAGCGGCTCGGACTCGGCGCGCACTCCAAGCAAATCAACGAGCACAGTGCGCACCATCTCGATGATCTCATCATCACTTCTGGTCAGCACATCTTGGTTGTGTGGTCCGCCGACAAACGCGCGCATGAGCACGCGCCCCTCGGGTGTTTTGCCCGGCCACTTGGAGGAAACGAGACTGACTCCCGTGACTGCCATATGCTCGATCCGTGGCGAGAGGATACCGTGCCAGTGCTTGTCGAACGGGCAGTCCTGTTCGCGAAAAGCAATTGGTACCGTGGCCGATGAGCTGCTCGGGATCTGGGAGAGAAGCTCTGCGGTTTTTGCGTCCACGCCGCGCAGCAGCTCCTCGGCAGCCCAGATCTCAGTGGCCACGATGACGGCATCCCCGGGGACTCTCTCACCAGTGTCGAGCTCGACCGTCCATGTACCGTTGGGCTCACGAGTGATGTGCGTCGCGGCGACTCCGGTGCGGATGGACTCGCGCCCTGCCTCATCTGCCATGCGATCGGTGAGGTACTGCATGCCGCCGTAAAACGAGCTGAAGAACGTCCGCGGCTTGGCGCCAGGCTTTAGCGGATACTTCTTCTTGATGGCCTCGACCTTCTTGCGTTGAGCAAGAAAGCCGCGCACGAGGGACCCGTGCTCTTGCTCCATCGCAAGTAGGCTCGGATAAGTGGCCGCCAACGACATGAGCGCTGGATCCGATCCGTTGACACCGCCGACCAGCGGTTCTGCCAACCGATCAAGCGCTTCGCGCCCCAAACGGCGAACCACGAAACTCTCAAGACTCTCATCGTTGAGCTGACCTGCGGGCACCTTCTTGCGCGGAAGTACTAAATCGAGTGCCATCCTGAGTTTCGCTGGCCACGAATACAGCGACGTGGTGGCCATCGGAAGGATCTTGGTCGGCGCGAACATCATGATACCGTCTGGCAGCTCGACCAAGCGCCCGCGCTTGACGATGAGCGTCTTTTTGAACTCATCGGACGTGGGTGACTCGTCTTCAAATATGCCGAGGAGTTTTGCCACGCGATGCACCGGCGTCTTCTCGGTCAGAAACGAGTCCGAGCCCCCGTCGACAATGAACTCTTCGCCAGTCTCGGGATCCGGGATGCGGTCCGTTGCGAGCTTGCCGCCCAAGCGCTCGGACTTCTCAAATAGCTGAAAGGAGACGTCGTGACCGGCTTGCGTCGCGCGATGAACCTTGTATGCGGCACCAAGGCCTGCGATCCCGCCTCCGATGATGATGATCTTCTTCACACGCGCTCCTTGATGCGATGTGTACATGCCGAGGACGCCCAGCCTTGGGCGCCGTCAGGCAACTCGCTCACAGTAGAGCGGCCACCGACGCGGAAACCGCTCTGAGCAGGCCGTCGTCGTCATTAGGCACGGCGGCCCTTACGAACTCGATATCCGCCAGAAGCGCCTGATCGGCCGCCACGACGTCCAAGTCGTACAAAGTCTCCATGTGATCTGTGGCAAAGCCGATGGGAATGACGATGATGGCGCCGACCGGGGACTCAGCCGCCTGTGTGATCAGAGCCTCGATGTCCGGCTCAAGCCAGGCCCCGGGGCGCTGACCCCTGCTCTGGTACACGAGATACCAGGCGCGCGGAGGAAGTGTGGATCCGAAGGCTTGGAAGTTCGGCAGTATCGGCTTCCCCGCACCAGGGACGCCTGGTTCCAGTCCGAGCCTCAGTGCGACCGCCTGCGCTACGGTGGCCAGTCCCTTGACGTATGGATCGTCGTCGGAAAGGTCGCTCTTTGGCAGACTGTGGGCGGTGAATACGAGTATCGCAGAATCGCTCTGGTCGAGCTGCTCGAGCGCTGCGGCCGCGGACATCGCGAAGAACTCAGAATACTCATCCAACGTGGATATCAGGGGTGTTTCGATGATCTCGATACCTGGGTGGCGCTCCTTGGCCTCGGCGATTGCCTCGCGATACGCGCCTTGGGCGACCCTGCTCTCGAACGGCGACAATGAGACGGTTATCAATCGATCACATCCAAGAGAAGCAAGCTCGTCTATGGTCGCGCCGATGTATGGGTGCCAGTAGCGCATTCCGATGCGCACGGGTATCTCATGGCCGGCCTCGGTCAGAAAGGCCTCGAGCTTGGAGGCCATCGCTTGAGCAATGTCGGCAAGCGGCGACTTCCCACCTATCGTGAGGTACCTGCGAGACACGCGGGTTATCAGCTCGTCCGAGGGCTTACTGCCCATAAGATTGCACATGAACGGACCGACAGCATCCATGCAGTCGGGACCGCCAAAGCCAAGCAATATTACACCCGTTCTAGACATATCTATGCTCCGGAACGGATCCGCGCCGAGTGTTCGTGAACGAGCCGGATGAGCGTGCGTGCCTTTTCGGGGTCGCTTGTCTTGTGGATGCCGTGGCCAAGGTTGAATATGTGGCCGGGACGTGTCCCGAAGGCCTCAAGAATGCCTACGACCATCTCTTCGAGTGCATCATCGGGCGCGAACAGCGCAACCGGATCGATGTTGCCCTGGATGCCGAACCTAGGATCAATCAACTCGACCGCCTTGGCCATATCCAAGCGCCAGTCGACACCGACGATATCTCCGCCGGCCTGCTGAACCAGATCGATCATCGAGGTCGCACCGTTTGCGAAGTGGATGACAGGCACGCCGCCCTCGACGTTGGCGTTGCCGTGGGCAGTAACCTCGTCGATGACGCGCTTGGTGTACGGGAGCACAGAACGCTCGTAGTCGCGAGGAGCGACGTAACCCACCCAGCTATCGAAGACCTGAACGCACTGAGCGCCCGCATCGATTTGGGCGCTGAGGTACGCAATCACCGTGTCTGCGAACTTGTTCATGAGCATGTCCCAAGCGACAGGTTCCCCCCACATGAGCGCCTTGCAGTGCTCGTAGTCGCGGGTGCCCTGGCCCTCGATCGCATAGCTCGCAAGGGTGAATGGTGCGCCAGCGAATCCGATTAGCGGCACCTTGTGCTCAAGCTCGCCGCGCAAGATCTTGATGGCGTCCATGACGTAACCGGTCGCCTCATAAGGGTCTGGGACCCTGAGCTTCTCGACGTCAGCGACAGAGCGAATCGGATTGTGGATAACGGGACCCTCGCCCTTGGCGAACTCAAGATCAAGACCCATGCCCGGGAAGGAGACTAGGATGTCGGAGAACAGAATTGCCGCATCGACGCCGATGAGATCCACGGGCTGAAGCGTGACCTCCACGGCAAGCTCCGGCGTGCGACACATTTCCAAGAAGCCGTGCTTCTCACGGATGGCGCGATACTCGGGCATGTAGCGGCCCGCCTGGCGCATCATCCAAACAGGGGTGCTCTCGGTGGCTTCGCGGCGCGCGGCGCGCAGAAACAGGTCATTGAACGCCATGAGGGGAATTCCTTTCGCGTGCGGGTAAAGACAATGAAAGAAAGTCTACCACGATTCAAGCCTGCGCTGGGTGCTCCGGTCCGCGCCGTTTGATTGCCTGAATTGATCGCCGTTTGAGCATGGTGCGATCTTGCCCTGAACGGTCAACGGGCCTCACCGCCACCCCTTCGAGGGTGGCGAGAGGCCCGTGATTTTGATGCACGATTCGAGGGGGATTACGAATTATCGGGCGAGGTATCCAAGATGGTCTTGACGATGGAGGGGTCGGCCAAGGTCGAGATATCGCCGAACGCCTCCATATCCTTCTCGCCTGCCGCGATCTTGCGAAGGATGCGTCGCATGATCTTGCCCGAGCGGGTCTTGGGTAGTTCAGGCACAAAGTGCAAGGCGTCCGGTGTGGCGATCGGACCGATCTCCTGGCGAACGTGACCCATGAGCTGCTTGCGCAGCGAGCCATCCGCTTCGACGCCGCCCTTGAGGATCACATAGGCGTAGATGCCTTCGCCCTTGATGTCGTGCGGGAAACCGACGACAGCAGCTTCGGCCACAGCAGCGTGGGAGACAAGAGCCGACTCAACTTCGGCGGTA
>JAURYZ010000021.1 GCA_030653635.1 Coriobacteriia bacterium
CAGGGCCTGCCTACCTACGGCACGAACGTGCTCACCAACATCTTGTCCGAAGCAGGTGGACTGCCGACCCGCAACTTCTCAGAGGGCTCTTTCGAGGGCGCCGAAGCCACCAGCGGCGAGCGCATGCGTGAAATCACGCTCGAGCGCGGCGGCAACGTACAGCACGGCTGCCACACGGGTTGCATCATCCAGTGCTCGCGCTACTTCGTGGACAAAGCCGGCGACTATGTGACCAAGGGTCCGGAGTACGAGACAGTATGGTCGTTTGGGGCCGACTGTGGCATCGACGATTTGGATATCATCGCAACTCTGGACCGCACATGCGGCGACTATGGCCTAGACACCATCGAGATGGGCGCAACGATGGCAGTCTACATGGACTCCGGCGCACTTGCGTTCGGCGATGGCCCCGGTGCGATTGTGGCACTCAAGAGCATCTTTGAAGGTGGCCAGCCCGGTCGCATACTGGGCGACGGCTGCGAGGCCACTGGCATCAAGTTCGGCGTCGCGAACATTCCGGTGGTCAAACATCAGGCGCTTCCGGCCTACGATCCTCGCACGGTCATGGGTATCGGCGTGACCTACGCCACCTCGACCATGGGCGCGGACCATACCGCCGGCTACGCGGTTGCCACCAACATCCTTAAGGTCGGCGGCGACGTCGATCCCTTGAAACCCGAGGGCCAAGTCGATCTCTCGCGCAACCTGCAGATCGCTACCGCGATGCTCGATGCGCTCGGTTTTTGCATCTTCGTCGCATTCCCGGTCCTCGACATCCCGGAGGCCTTCGCCGCCATCTACGAGATGACTGAGGCGCACACTGGCGAGAAGTGGGACACCGACGCCTTGCTGCAGCTTGGCAAGGAGACGCTCGTGTTCGAGCGTCTGTTCAACGCACGAGCGGGCATGACATCGGCCGACGACCGGCTGCCCGGCTTCTTCACAAGTGAGCCCCTGCCCCCGCACAACATCGTCTTCCAGGTCACCGACGCTGAGCTCGACTCGGTGTTCGACTTCGTGGATGATACTGCCGCAGGCATGGGCCTCTCGTAAGTTCGTGCTTCAGGAGCGCCCCGTCCCTGCGCCAACAGCCAGGGGCGGGGCGCGTCCGTAAGGGGACCGACTCGCAAGGGGGGAGCCTCAATGAATGTCGATGTGGCCCTGTTCGCATCTCTCTCGGCCTACCAGCCCGATGGGCAGGCGGGCCGCCACGCGCGCACGTTCGATCTTGCGGCCGGAACGACCATCGCCACGCTGATCGCAGAGCTGAAACTGCCCGACCAGGCTCGCGTAGTCTTCATAGACGGACGACATGCCGAGGAGTCCGCAGCGCTTCACGACGGGCAGCGACTCGCCATCTTTCCCCCCGTGGCTGGAGGCTAGCCGTGAGCGCAGAACAACCTCATCCCGACACCGAGCTTCGCGCCCGACTCGCAAAGGCAGAAGTGGCGATCATCGGCTGCGGTGGACTGGGTAGCAATGTGGCCGCAATGCTTCTGCGAAGCGGCGTGCGCACGCTCACTCTCGTCGATTTCGATACAGTGGCCAAAGACAACCTGAACCGACAGCTCTTCTTCCGCGATCAGATCGGCATGCCCAAGACCGAGGCGCTCGCCGATACGCTTTTGCGCATCGATCCTGAGGCGGAGCTGCGCCTGGTCGATCGGTGCATCTCCTCGGCGGATCTGGTCGAGGTGATCGGGGATGCCGACGTGATTGCGGAGGCCGTAGACGGCGCGCCTACCAAAGCCATGATTCTCGAAGTCTGCACTCGCGACCTGCCAGACGTGCCCATCATCACGGTGTCGGGCCTTGCCGGCTACGACTCGGCCAACCTGATCGTGACCGAGAAGCTCGCCGTGAACTTGTATGTGGTTGGCGATCTTGAAAGTGACATCCGCAGCGGGCTTTCTTTGCTCGCTTCACGCGTGATGGTGGCCGCGGCGCACCAGGCACACGCCATCATCCGCGTTCTGCTCGATTGCGAGGACATCTGAGATGAGCGCGGGCAAGGTGGTGCCCGTCAGGATGTTCGGGGTGCTCGGCGCCATGCGAGTCGAGCGAGGGCTGCCTACCACCGTCGAGATGCAGGTAGCCGAGTGCGGCACCACGGGCGCGGCAATCGCCGACGAACTCGAGTTGCCCCACGAATACATCGAGGGCGTATTCTGCAATCACAAGGTCTACGGGCTGCACCACGTCATCCACCCGGGTGATCGGGTTGCGTTCGTGCCCTACGGCACGCCGGGACCGCACCGCTTCACGCTGGGCCTCTACGACGCTGGGCGCGGTACGTGCAAGGATGAGTAAGTTCGGGGGAGCAGTGATGGGAAATGCGACCGCCACGCCAGTGGGGTTGGTAAGACGCGCAAAACGCCTTCTTGCAGGCATCATTTTTTGGGTCATGGGCCGCGGACTGGTGACCTGTGCCCGCCTCGACAGCCGGGTGCGTGATGAAGTCGCTCGCTGGCCCGAGGGCAGCGTCGTCACGCTGCTCATGTGGCCCGGCACCCCCAAGACATCCGTGCGCAAAGCCGATGGCCGACTGATTGCGCTGGGCTCGCGCGACATCGAACCCACGCTGCTGGTGAGCTTCAAGAGCGTCGCCGCATCGGTGCCAGTACTGCTCGGCATGAAGAGTGTCTTGCAGGCGTTTGCCGAGCATCGCGCCACCGTGCGCGGAGATCTCGGGCTCGCCATGTCGCTCGTGCGCTGCCTTCACGTTGTCGAGGGCTATCTGTTCCCCGATATCATGACGCGCCGCATTCTGCCCCGCCCGGCGACGCGACAGGTGGGTCACCTGCGAGCGTATGTCGGTCTGCTGCGCAAAACGGCCACGACCACGCTCGCAGCTACCACCGAAAGCCCCGAGGCGACGGATGCCTCCAAGACCACCCAAGGAGATGTCCCATGATCCCGGCCTACTACGAGTTCTCCAACCGCGCCAAAGTGCTCTCAGGCCAATACGCGATCGAACACATCCCGTTCGAGCTGGCCTCGATGCAGTGCTCGCATCCGATGCTCGTAACCAACAAACAGCTGCGAGAGCTCGGACT
>JAURYZ010000026.1 GCA_030653635.1 Coriobacteriia bacterium
GTCGGTTCTCGTGATCAGATCGACGATGTCATCCTGGCCCCACGATTTCGTGAGCGCGCGGGCATCGTTCGCAATCTGCGTGTACCGCCCTCTGATATTGCGCAGGATCGGAGTGGACAGCGCGGTGTATTGCCTGATCCATCTGCCCTTCGCCGTCTTCTTCTTCCAGTTGCGTCCAAAGAAGAAGTAGAACACCAGACCGACAATGGGGATGCCTCCTAAGAACAGCATCCATGCAAGCGTTTGGTTGGGTCGCGTCCGTCGTTGAGCATGACCACAACGATGGCCGCCCAATAGATGAGCAGCGCTACTCCGAGCCACGTGGGCAGCGACGATATTGTGTCCCAACCCATGTCGCCTCCTTACCGTCGTCCTGCTCTGGAAAGCCTCGAGGAGTTGGCTACGACCGCCAGCGATGAGAGCGCCATGGCGGCGGCCGCCGCGATAGGAGACAACAGCCCACTTACCGCGAGCGGGATAGTGACCAGATTGTACGAGAAAGCCCAGGCGAGGTTCTGCCTGATAGTACTGCGAGTCGCCTCGGAGATCATCACCAGTGAGGGGATGGCCGCCAAAGGCGAACGATTTCCGTCAAGCAAGACGACGTCCGCCGCCCATATCGTCACGTCTGATCCACCGTCGACCGCTATCGCGAGATCAGCTGCAGCCATGGCAGCAGCGTCGTTCACGCCGTCACCCACGAAGGCCACCGTACGAGACACTGCTGAAGACACCCCAAGCCCGGTCGCCACTGTTATGAACGCCGCGCCTACCGCGATGCCGATCACGACAGGCACGAAAACTCGGGAGACGCTGTCGGCCACTCGCTGTGCTCCGGATTGTGCGAATACGGCGTCCTCGACCAGCGCCGACAGTCTGCCGGCGAGCGTCTCGGCACCGGTGCGAGAGACGCGCATCACGAGCAGTCCCGAGAGGTTCATGGTGCCCGCCCAGACCTCGTCGCCGGGGCCATGAGCGGTAGGGATAGGCTCCCCGGTAAGTCGCGAATGGTCGATATCCGAAACGCCTTCGAGTATCGATCCATCGGCAGGCAGGCGTTCACCGGCCCTCACTACCACGATTGAGCCGACCACGATCTCATCGAGGGGTACGCGAACCGCCTGCGAAGCGGTCGCGCTTCGTGAGCCAAGTGCTTCGAGCCAGCGTCCCAGAAGGACTATGGCGGTGATCATCGTCGCGGACTCGAAGTAGGTCGGTCCGGCGCCCGTGCGCCATGCATACACGCTGTAGAGCCATGCGGACCAAGTGCCGAGGGCGACCAGCGTGTCCATGGTCGCGCGACGGGCCTTGGCCGCAAACCAGGCCCCGCGAATGAACGGCCAGCCGCCGAACAGAAGGATCACGAAGCTAAGCGCTGCGGCGAAGCCCTCGATGGCGCTCTGAGTGCCGAACACCCCGTGCACATACTCGGGGTAGAGCACGAACAAAGTGGGCCACATCACCCACATGCCGGCCGCACCCGAGATGAAGAAGCGTAAAAAGATATCTTCAACGTCGCTTTTCGGAGCCAAGACATCTTGAGCGGGGTGAGCCGAGTACCCGAGCATGGAGATGCGCGAGCTGATTTCCTCGGCATGCAGGCTCTCGGGGTCCCAGGTCACTCGCGCCATCGAACCGGCGTAGCTCACCTCGGCGTCGAGCACTCCGGGCAGATCCATGAGGGCGTCTTCGAGCACGAGGCCGCAGGATGCGCACCACATTCCATCGACGCGCAGTGTCTGGCGTCTGGCACCAGCGGCCTTGGCGGCCACCAACTTGCGCTCAGCGGACGACCGCGAGCGCAGCCTACGTACCTCAGGCGTGTCGAGCAAGGCGTCGATACCCGCGTCTTGCGCGACCTGCCACACCCGGTGACAACCCTCACAGCAGAATCGGCGATCACCGCCGCGTATCGACTTGCCTAGAAGCGGCAGTCCGCATAGGTCGCAGGTGCTGGCCGAGGTCATCCACTAACCCTTGAGGCTTTGCAGGGCTTGCAGCGAGATCGATCCGCCAAGAATCAGGATAGCCAGCGCCGTTACGGCCGTGAGCCAGCCACGGGAGCGCTCGCCTACAAGGCCGCTGGCCGCTCCGAACCCCGGCAAGCGCGAACGGCCCTTCGAGTGTGCTCAGGCGCCCCATGCCTCCGAGCAGGCCCAACAGGGCACCTATCACAGCGTAGGTCGTGAGTCGTCCACCGTGGTAGGCCGCTTGGAACAGCCATGCTGAGCGCGGCGCCCTGGCCCCATGGGGACTTGTGGCCCCACCGTGAGCTTCGGCTAGTCCCTCGGGATACTCGTCCACCATTCCTATCGGAGAGGGCTTCAGATCGGTCTCGGGGATTCGGTCTCCGGTCGCGCTTCGGTACCAGGCGTTGGAGACAACGAGGTAGATGGTGACGATGAGTACCGTTCCGATACCGAGCGCCCAAAGCGATGCATTTAGTTGTTCGGTCACAGACATGGGGTGCTCGCTTCCTGGTCATCGGATTCCAATACCGATCTTGCTGTATCGGAGATGTGGCTCCACTGCCCCGAGCTGATTGACCACGCCAGCGCGAATCCGGCGCCGATCATGAACGTGACGATTGTCGCGATCATCATGTAGACAGAAAGGTCCATCTTCGGCCTCCTTACTGAGGTGCGATCGGGGGTAGTCCTGCCAGCTGCCGCCCGTAGAACACGACAGCCCAGCGCTCTTGCGGGGTCAAGATGAGCTGCCATGCAGGCATGGCGGTCGGGTGAGTGCCTTCGTCCCCGACGACGCCCTGATCGACCCGCCAGTACCACCAACCCTCGTCAAACGTCGAGGCGGGCTCGGCGGTCAGGTCGGCGGGCGTGGGAACGAGCCTCGTCCCGAACTTGCCATCGCCTTTGGCGGTTGCGCCGTGACATTCCGCGCAGCGCTCATCGTAGATCTTCTTGCCAAGCAGAAGCGTCTCTGGGGTTGGCGAATAGGGTGCTGGATCGAGTGCCTGGTACGCGATCGGTGGATTGTCGTCGACGTCATTGGGTTCGGTCGGCTCTTGGAACGTGGCGCGAACATACGCGATAGCGTTCCAGCGGTCCTCCTCGGAAAGCAGAAGTCTCCAGGGGGGGCATTGCAGCGTTGCCGATTCCCACCGAGACGCGCCAGAACCAATCCGCGTCGGAAAGCTCGGTCTTCATGCCGGGGTCTGACAGGTCTGCTGGCACCGGAACGAGATTCGCTCCGGCTGGGCGTACAGCCCACCGCCGGTGTAGTCGAGGTATGTATGACCCAGCAAGTCGAGGCGCGCGTAGTCGCTGGCTCTCATCTCATCGGGTATCGCCGCCGAATACCCCTCATACCTGCCGAGGAACTGCGCCAAAGCGCTTTCGTACGCCGTGTCACTCAAGTCGACCTCCGCCTCGCCCGCCATACTCACTGTGAATCATAACGAGCATATGTTGCATGGCGTGCATGGGATACGCCGCTAGTTCGCGCTACCATGGGTGCACGGTTCGTACCGATGGAACGGGGCATCGATGACTGGTTTCGGTGTGCACTCGGAAGTGGGGCGCCTTCGCAAGGTGCTCGTCCAGCGGCCGGGTCTGGCTCTCGAGCGATTGACCCCGCGAAACCGCGAGGAGTACTTGTTCGACGACCTCGTGTGGGTTGAGCGCGCGCAACGCGAGCATGACGCGATGTGCGAGGCGATGCGAAGCCGGGGAGTCGAGGTCCTGTACCTGGAGAAGCTGCTGGCCGAGACGCTCGAGCACTCCAGTGAGGCGCGGCATTTTGTGGTCGATCGAGCCGCGTCCTCGTATACCGTCGGGCTTTCGATGGTTTCTGAGCTGCGCTCGTTTCTGCTAGAAATGCCATCGGAGCGCCTTGCCGAGCACCTCGTGGGTGGGTTGCTCATGTCCGAACTCAACGGGCTCGATACGGCGGCGCTCAACCGCCGGTCGCTTGGTGCGATGCTGGCGTGCCCGGAGAGTTTCGTGCTGCCTCCTTTGCCCAACACGATGTTCACTCGCGACTCGAGCGCGTGGCTCTACGGAGGCGTGGTGTTGCCGCCGCTGTTTTGGCATGCGCGCAGACTCGAGGTCGTGAACATGTCGACCATCTATCGCTATCACCCGGCATTTACCGGCGCGAAGTTCGAGTTCTGGTATCCACCTGCGGGTGACTCGGGCCGGTTCGCTGTCGAGGACTTCGGCCAAAGCGCGTCGCTCGAGGGCGGGGACGTGATGCCGATAGGCAACGGCACCGTCGTCGTGGGGATGGGCCAGCGATCCACCGGCCGCATGGTGGAGCACCTCGCGCGCTCCCTATTTGCCTCCGGAGGCGCCGAGCGCATCATCGCGTGCCGGATGGCTCAGGACCGCGCGTACATGCATCTGGACACGGTGTTCAGCTTCGTGGATCGTGATGCCGTGACCTTGTTCCCCCCGGTCGTCGAGAGCATGCAGGTCTTTAGCGTGCGACCCGGTGAACACGAGGATGCCTTCGAGATTGCCGAGGAGGACGGCCTCGTGTCTGCCGTCGCGGATGCGCTCGGCGTGTCCAAGTTGCGCGTCATCCCAACTGGCGGCGACGCGTTCCAGTCGGCTCGCGAGCAATGGGACGACGGCAACAACGTGGTCGCCCTGGAGCCCGGAGTGGTGCTCGCGTACTCCAAGAACGTGCACACCAACGCCGCGTTGCGCGAAGCTGGCGTGGAAGTCATCGAGATCGAGGGCTCAGAACTCGGAAAGGGGCGTGGGGGCTGCCACTGCATGACCTGCCCGCTCCAAAGGGATCCTGCATGAGTCCAAGGGCGGTCTCGGAAAGCCAGCATGTGGTGGTCGTTGGCGGCGCCAACACCGACATCGTGGGCACTCCCGTGCGCCCGCTTGTGGCCAGGGACTCAAACCCGGCGGCTATCTGCTCGTCTCCGGGGGGCGTTGGCCGCAACATGGCCGAAAACCTCGTGCGCCTGGGTGTTCAGACTTCGCTCGTCACCGCTTTCGGTGCCGACGAGGCGAGCACGCACCTTCAGGCTCACTGTCGAAAGCTCGGGATGGACACGAGCGGATCGGTCCAGGCACACGGATTGCCGGGCTCTAGGTACCTGGCCATCCTCGATGATCAGGGCGACATG
>JAURYZ010000047.1 GCA_030653635.1 Coriobacteriia bacterium
CAGGGTATGGGCGCCCTGATGTCAGGGTTAATAGAGACAGAGCCTATACTTGAGATTCCCCGTGCCTTCGTTCAACGAGTACGCCAACGCATGCGCGCCGGGCACAGCCGTCGAGTTCGCCATGGATGCACCTTCGTTCACGCTCGACGTCGAGCGGTTCGCCGCCGAGGCGATCGCGTCGGGTGCGGATTTCGCCGTCGTGGTCTCGCCCAACAATCCGACCTCGCTGCTCGTTCCGCATGCCGATCTGCTGTGCCTGCTCGGCCTGCTCGAAGGACACGACTGCATGCTGCTCGTCGACGAGTCGTGCATCGACTTCTTCGAGCGCAGCGTTGCCGAATCACTCGAGAAGGATCTCGCCGAGCATCAGAACCTCGCGGTCATCAAGAGCATGAGCAAGGCGTATGGGATATGCGGACTGCGTATCGGCTACCTCGCGACCGCAAACCTCGCGTTCGCCGAGCGCGTGCGCGACGGTCTGCACATCTGGAACCTCAACGGTTTCGCCGAGGCGTTTTTGCGCCTGGCTCCGAGCTACCGTCAGGACTTCGTCGAGAGCTGCGATTCGGTGCGCGCGGACGGCGACGCTTTCTACGTCGGCTTGTGCACGATCCCGGGACTCACGGTCTACAAGCCTGACGCGAACTTCATATTCTGTCGGCTGCCTGACCACGCACCAGCGGGCCCCGAGGTCGCACTGAACCTGTTCGTGGAGCACAACATCCTCATCAAGGACATGGCGGGCAAGACGATGCCCGAAGCCGACCGCTACATTCGCGTTGCGTGCCGAACGGAGCCCGAGAATGCGGCGCTGACTGCTGTGCTTATGGGTCTCCTCGGCGGGGAGGACGCATGGTGACGTCGCACAAACACGTAGCGCACCCCAAGCCGATGCTGTGGTTCTCGCGGGACTTGCCGAACCTGGTGTCGCTCGCCGGGCTCGCCTCAGCGCTGCTCGGCATCTACTACGCGATCCTGGGCGTGTATCCGGCAGCGATGATCGGACTCGTGTGGGCCATCGCGTTCGACTGGCTTGACGGCTGCGTCGCGAAAGGCATGAAGGGCCGTACGAGTGAGCAGTCCGCGTACGGCGCCAACCTCGACTCGCTCATCGACATCGTGAGCTTCGGCGTCGCGCCGGCAGTGGTGCTGCTGTCGATCGGCCGATTCGATCCGTGGTACCTGCCGGGCGCGTTCGTCATCCTGGCGGCCGCAGCCGTACGTCTGAGCTACTTCAACGTCTTCGGTCTTGCCCAGGATTCGAGTTATCGGGGATTGGCGCTCGACAACAACGTGATCCTGCTCGTGGCCCTATTCGTCTTCCGGGGCGCGATCGGCGCATCGGCGTTCGCGGTGGTTCTCTACGCGATGCTCATGCTGCTCGCTGCGCTCAACGTCTCGACCCTGCGCACGCCCAAGCTCAGCGGCAACTGGTACTACGCGATAGTCGCGCGATAGTCGCGTACGCATTTGGCATGAGCGCGTTCTACACTTGGCAGTTGGCGGCGTAAGTCCCCCATCGGTTCATGGGCTGGTTTTCCCTTGAGGCCGGGGGGACTTGGAGCGCGTAAGGTTTTGGGGGGCGGGACCCCGAAGCCGTATTGAGGCATAGAGGACGGGTTTCCTTCTACTCTCTTGGTGTGTCTAAGACCCAGAGAGAAAGGAAACCCGCATGCACGATGATACAACGCTCCTGAAGTCGATTCTGGTGAAGTTCTGTCTGGAGCGCATCACCCGTTTCGAGGACTTCGAGAGAGCCGAGACGAGCTCACACGAAGATGTGCTGAATACCCTAGCCGATGCGATGTCTGAGGCTCTCGAGGTCTTCGATGCGCAGCTGTTCTCAGACAGGCCTGATGGCTGGCGTGTGAAGGATGCCCGCTCCCGCTCGGTCTTGACTGAGTTCGGCGAGGTGACCTTCACCCGCCGTGTCTACACAGACGAGTTCGGGGACCGGCGAACCTACCTCGACGAGATCCTCTCACTGCGCCCAAGGAAGCGACTGTCCCCGGGAGCGTTCGGTGCCCTCGCGCTCTTCGGCTCCGAGATCCCCTACGAACGTGCGGCGAAGATGCTCTTCCGGCACTGTACGGGCGACGTGTCGGGGATGACGACGATGGGGGTGCTACGCGAGACCGGCGACCTGCTCGAGGTCGAGTCAGAAGCGCGGCGCCGAGAGCTCTTCGACGAGGGGCTCCTGCCTTCCGCACCACGCATGAGCGAGGAACTCAGGGTCGAGGCTGACGGGATCTGGGTGGCGCTTCAGCGGGCCCGCGGTCGAGGCATCGAGATCAAGGCGCTGTGCGCCTATGAGGACAAGAGCGCAGGTAAACGCGTCGGAGTCGTGCACCACGCCCTCGTGGGCGCCCCGAAGCGCTTCTGGGAGGAGGGCGTGGCACACCTGGCCGGCCACTACTCACTCACCTCGCTCAAGCGCTGCTACACGGGAAGCGACGGTGCGAAGTGGTGCGGCGCTTTGGCCGATCACCTGCACGGTCCAAAGATCGTCCACAAGCTCGATCCCTGGCATCTGAATCGCGCGATCACGACGGCTTTCCCGAAGCCGCAGGATGCAGCGCCGCTTTTCGAGATGCTTTATGCCGGCCATGTCGATGAGCTGCTCGAGGTGCTCCGTTTGCGTCTGGATACAGGTTTCGGTGAGGAGGCCAAGACGCGAGTGCTGATCGGCTACATCAGGAACAACCGCGCCTCTATAGAGGCGGATGCACCGAGCATGGGGACGATGGAGGGGACCCATGCACATCTGTATGCCGCCCGGATGAAAGTGTGGGGCGGAGCGTGGTCGAGGGAGGGGGCAAGCGACATGGCGCGCATCAGGGCCACGCTTGCCTCAGGAGACGTGCTGCCGGTGCCGGTGAGGGAGCAGGCGTTCAGGGCGAAGGACCGCAAGCGGCGATCGGCGATTCTTGAGAGGCAGCGCTACGGATTCGCTTACGAGATGGTACGCTCAGACGGTAAGGGATACGAACCGGCAATCCACTACGGACAGGTGCACACGCACTACGGCATCTGGACTACCGAGACGATCTCGTTTGTCACGCCGGAGTTTGCGCAGCGGCTGCGGAAAGCCCAGCCGGGCGACCTGGTGATCGCCACTACAAGCGAGGACGACGCCGCAGTTGGAAAGGCGGTTGCGTGGCTTGGTGGCGAAGCCGCAGCGGTCAGCGGGGATGCCTACATCTATGGACACTCGCTGGATTCCAAGTACGTTGCATATTTCTTCCAGTCGGAGCAGTTCCAAGATCAGAAGAAGCGCGGAATCACCGGCACGAAAGTTCGGCGCATCGCGGGCGGAAGCTTAGCAAAGATCAGGATTCCCGTTCCAGGAGGCGGTTGCATGACCGGCAAGCACATTGAGGTGTTTCTCGTTGAAGGCGTTCCGGGTGGGATCACCACGGCGGAGATTGCTGGTTGGACGGGTCACGTCCTCGCGGGGCCACGCTCGGACCTCGGCGACATCCTCAGGCGTCCGGAGGCGAAGCGGAACGGAGCCTACTTTCTCCTCGGCGATGATGAGGAGGCGCTAGGTGGCGTCCGCTGTTACATCGGGCGTACGGAGGACTTCAATAACCGGTTCCGGGATCACTCGGCCAAAAAGGAGTTCTGGGACCGGGTCGTCCTCATCACCTCCAAGGACGACTCTTTCACCGAGGGCCACTGGGGCTATCTGGAGTGGCGGCTCGTGGAGATTGCCAAACAGGCGGCCCGCGTCACTCTGGCTAACGGCAACGACCCGCGGGGCAGGAAGCTCTCCGAGGCGCAGGCCTCGGACATGGAGGCCTTTTTGGGATCTTGTGACACATGTGTGGGTGCAAACCTGCACTGAATAGGGTGCGCACGTCGCCTGTGAGCTTGGGATACTGGTTTTCTGACAGTCAGGAAACCGAGCCACGGAGGACGACGTGCGCACAGCCAGTCTATTGAAGCGGATATCGGGTGTCGAGAAAGTCGTGATCGAGGGCGAGGACTTCGAGGGCGACGACGTGGTGATCAAGGTGCGGCTCCACAAGCGCCAGCAAAGACGCTGCAGCCGATGCGGACGACGGTGTGGCGGCCACGACAACGGGAGGGGACGCCGCCGCTGGCGCGTGATGGACTTCGGCACGGTCATGGTCTGGCTCGAAGCCGAGGCTCCGCGAGTGCGCTGCCCCAGGCACGGGGTGGTGATCGCACGGGTCACCTGGGCGCGGACCGGCTCGGGGTTCACGCACCACTTCGAGGACCAGGTCGCCTGGCTCTCGACGAATACGAGCCAGAGTGCGGTCGGACAGCTGATGCGGATCGCATGGAGGACGGTCGGACGGGTGTTGAGAAGAGTCGTGGAAGAGCGCAGGGAGGGTGTGGACCTGCTCGACGGCCTGACGCGGATAGGTATCGACGAGACCAGCTACCGGCGGGGTCACCGCTATCTGACCGTGGTCGTGTGCCACGACACCGGACGTTTCGTCTGGGCGCATCCGGGCAACTCCAAGGCGACGCTTGAGATGTTCTTCGCCGAGCTGGGAGAGGAGCGGCGGGGTCGGATAACGCATGTGACCTGCGACGGAGCCGAGTGGATACACGACACGGTCCGCTCGCGCTGTGAGAAGGCCGAGGTCTGCCTTGACGCGTTCCACATCGTCGCCTGGGCCAACGACGCGGTCGACAGTGTCCGCAGAGAGCTGTGGAACGAACAGCGCACGAGCGGTGACAAGCAGCTCGCCGGTGAGGTCAAGGGAACCCGATGGGCGCTCCTCAAGAACCCCGAGAACCTGACCGGCCGCCAAGCCGACGCGCTCGCCCAGCTTGAAGCAGACAACTCGGACCTGTACCGCGCCTACCTCCTCAAGGAGCAGCTGCGCCTGCTGTTGAGGCAGCCAGCGGAGAAAGCGATCCCGCTTCTCGACGGCTGGATACAGTGGGCGGCGGCAAGCGGCCTCGCGGCGTTCGAGAAGGTCGCTAAGACGATAGCCCGCCAGCGCTCGGCCGTCGAAGCCATGCTCCGCCACGGCCTGACCAACGGACGCGTCGAATCCGTCAACGCCAAGATCCGGCTCATACAGCGGCGCGCCTACGGCTTCCACGACCCGTTCGCATTGATAGCACTGGCTCAGCTCACCCTCTCCGGACTCTGCCCCCCGCTACCCGGAAGAGGCCTGCTGTGACCCACACATATGTCACAAGACCCATGATTATCCCGTCTGTCGAGAACCCCTCTAGTACCAGTCTAGCTGAAGAGTAGACGAACCGGCCGGCCTGCCAAGGACCCGACACACGACGACCCCGCCTCCCTTCTCGGGTGACGAGGCCGCATGATATTTTTATGGCGGAGAGGGAGGGATTCGAACCCTCGGTACGGGGGATACCCGCACAACAGTTTTCGAGACTGCCGCATTCAACCACTCTGCCACCTCTCCGCGAGGGTGCAGCACTCTCATCGAGCGAGAGCGGCAGTAACGGAGTATAGCGAGGTCCGTGGGCAGGGGCAATCGACGCCCCGCGTCGGTGCCAGGAAGAACCCTAGGGCACGCATCGGCAGAATGCCCCATAATGGCGAGGTCGGTAGTAGTCCCGAATCATGGCGAACGATGACCGCCGAATACCTACCGTTTGGCGAAAAGCAGTACTGTCACGCTCCCGTTCTGCCGAAAAGCAATACAGGGCACTGGCTGCCCTGTTTTCGGCATGGTTGAATCGGAGTCGGATGTACGGACTGAAACAGGGAACGCTCGCAAGCGTGACGCGCAAGCGTTGCCGCTCGTTTCGTCCTGCTCCGGGCAGACTCGTCCGCGCGATGCTCGCCTTAGTTCTCCTCATCGGAGCACAGATACCGAGTGTGGGTCCGGCTTCTGCATTGACCTACCCTGCGACGATGGCGATCGACGGTGCGTTCACCGACTGGACCGGCGTACTCGCTGACCCTGACAACGTACGTGCCGACACGACCGGCGCGGCCGATTCGGACAGCCCTGCGGCTGGAGCCGACCTGGCACAGGTCGCCGCCACGTGGGACTCCACCTACCTCTATGGCTATGCCCGAATCAACACGACCGTGAAGGGCAAACTCGAGCTACACATGTACGTGGACGTGGACGGCAACGGGCTGATGAGCGCCGCCGACAAGGTCGTTATCTACACCTACAACCCGACCGGCAAGTTCCTGTCAGGCGGCATCGCATCCTACACGCCCGTCAACGGCGCGGGTGATCCGATGCCGGGCGACGGCGCCGCCCCTGCGGGTACCGTTGGAGCCAGCATATTCGTGGCGAACCTGACGGCCTGCACCATCTCAACGAACCGCTTCGAGATGAGGGTTCCGTGGAGTGCTCTTGGAGTCAGCGAGGGTAGTCCGGTCACGATCCAGTTCAGCATCATCGACACGCAGACCACCGGCCGTGTCGACAACGCACCCGTCGTCTCCACGCGCTTCTACGGGGTCACGCTGGTACCGACCCTCTCAAGCGCGGCGGCACTCGGCGCGACCGCAACCTACACGCATACCCTCACCAACACCGGAAACGGAACCGAGACGTTCAATCTGAGTCTTGCTTCTTCGCTCGGGTGGACGATTTCGGTGAAAGACGGCACAACGGGGCTCCCGGTGACTGCGGTCACCTTGGCAAGAGGGGCGTCGCGCACTCTGGTCGTCGCCGTGGTCGTGCCGGCGGGCGCTGCTCCCGGAGTGAAGGACGTGACCACACTCCGCGCCACCTGCGCCGCGAAGAGCACGATCACCGCTGCAATCACCGACTCCACGTTCGCAGGCCCCATCAGCGTGGATCCCGACCGAG
>JAURYZ010000048.1 GCA_030653635.1 Coriobacteriia bacterium
GATCGTCCAAGCGGTGGCACCGCCCAGCGCCGAGGCCATCGCAGCTCGGGTGAGCATCCATGCGATCCCGTAGATTCCAAACGCGCCGATCTTTCTGCGCAGTAGCAACATCAGGCTGAGCGCCACCAGTGCGTAGAAGATGGCGTCCGCTATCGGGATGCCCTTTAGGCCCAGGCCGCTCCAGCCGGCAAAGCCCACAGTCAACGTCGCATACATCACGATCTGGCCGACGGTGAGCACCAGGTTCACAAACATGGGTGTTAGCGTGTCCTTAAGCGAGTAGAAGGTCTTGAGCAGGAACATCGTCGAGGCGAAGAAGAACAGGGACACACCCCACCACACAAGCACGTCGGATACGACCGGGATGTCTGAGCTTTTGAAAGCACCCGCCCGGTAGAGTCTCACGAGCTGTGGGGCAAGAGCGATGAGCATCGCGGCCATGGGCATGATGAGCATTCCGGTGGCCCTCAGGCCGTTTGCGAACGTCTCTTTGAACTGTGTGTAGTCCTTGCGGCCCGCCTGCTCAGAGAGCTCTGTGAAGACTGCAGTTGCCAAAGCGACCGCGAGCACGCCGTAGGGGAGCTGATACCACATCCATGCGTACAGGAGTGTCGCTGGTCCCGAGATGGAGACCTTCAAGGCGTACGCATTGCGAAACGACACGGCTACCAGATTAGTCACGACGTACACGATGGTCGGTATCGCCATCAGACCCATTGCTCGCAGACCGGGATGGCGCCATTGTATCCGCCACGACCAGTTGGGTTTCAGGGCAAGAAGGCTTGGAATCTGAACCACGTACATCGCCAAAACGCCAAGAGTCGTGCCGACAGCTAGGCCGATCTTGGCAAGTGCTGGGTCGGTGTGTCTGAAAGGCACATAAAATCCGAGAAGGGTGATGATCACCACGATGTTGTTGAACACGGGGCCGATCGCAACCCAGAGATACTTGCGCTGGGAGTTGAGAATCCCGCTCATGACCGAACCAGCGCCGTAGATGACCACTTGCACTGCAAAGAACCTGAAGAAGTACACCGCCAAAGACGCGTCACTGGCCGAGATCGTGAACGTTTGTGTACGAACGAAAGCCTCGGCCCAGACGGTTCCCGCTACTGCGACGATGGCGAGTGCCAAGGTCGCTATGTTAAAGACCGTCGAGGCGAACGCCCACGCGTCTTCTTTGCTCTCGGATTCCCACTGCTCCATGAACACTGGGATGAACAGCGCCGAGATGACACCTCCCGCGACCAGCTCATAGATCATGTTCGGGATGTTGTTTGCGACGTTGTAGGAGGCGGCGAACGCGGTCACGCCCAATGCGTACGCGATGGCCCACGTGCGCGCGAATCCCGTGACGCGTGACAGCGCAGTCGACAGCGACATGATGGCGGTGGAGCGCGCGATGGTCGGTCGAGAGATAGTGGGTCCTCCTTCGCTAAGGTCGTCTTGATGCGGCCGCAAGTATTGTAGCTGAGGACACATCGTGAAACCTCGATCTGCATCCTCGGGCGTTGGCGTCTCGTCCGTCTCGTCCGTTTCGCTCGTGGTCGCTCGGGTGGTCACGGTGGTCGCTCGTCAACTCTTTGTCAGGAGCGTGACGCTCGCCATTCGGCTATACTTCCGTTTGGGCACCCTATGCCGGTCGATGCCGTGCGCCGCTGCCGTTGCACCCCTGTGTTGTTGATTTGTCTTCGGTGTGCCCGAGCCGCCGAGAACGGCCGAGAAGGAGCATTGATGAAGCGCATCTCTTTGACCATTGCGGCAACGATGCTTGCCCTCGTTGTCGGTGTCATCTCCGCTTCTGTCGGCGCACCGGCGGCAGCTCCGAACTCGCGCGTGGTCATGGTTCTCACGCCCTACTTGAGCTGGAGCGACATAACCACCGAGACTCCAACGCTACGCAGAATTGCCGAGCAGGGCGCCGTGGCCAACATCAATGTTCGAAACCGGAATCGGGCCAGCACCTATCCCGGCACCGCAGAACAGGGAGCATTGACCTTCTCCGCAGGCGCATGGGCTGCCATGGACGACTCGGCGCCAAGTGCATACTCGGTCGAAGAGGTCTACAACGAAGGTACTGCCGCAGAGGCCTTCGCCCGGCTCACGGGCCTGGCTCCATCCGGTGCCGATATCGTTTTCTTGGGTCTTCCGAGGGTGTTGCGCCAGAGTGTCGCAACCAACACTCTTGACGTTGTTCCGGGTACCCTCGGAGGTGAGATCATCGCGGCTGGAGGAACAACCGCAGCCATCGGCAACGGTGATTCTGGTCGTGATATCCGTGAGGTCTGGCACAACAGAGCTGCTGCCTTGGTCGCCATGGACTATAACGGACTTGTTCCATACGGAGATCTGTCCTCCGACACACTGCGCGACTCGATACTCGAGCCGTTTGGCGTGGCTATGGATGTCGACCTGTTCATGCTTGAGTATGCCGATGTTGAGCGCAGCATCGCCGACACGCAGGGTCCGGCTCTTGTGGTGCTCGATCCAGGAGACCTAGCAAGGGCCGCGGCGGTAGAGGGGATCACGAGCCCGATTCAGGCCGAAGCTCAGCACACACGTGCCGTCATCACGCTCGACCTACTGCTAGAGCGCGTTTTGGAGACCCTGCCGCAAGACGCGATTCTTCTGGTCGCCACGCCCGTCGAGGCGGAGGCCGTAGGCTCTGTGACTGGCCTTGCCCCGCTCATCGCATATGGACCCGGATTTTCGGGATACCTGACCTCCTCATCGACACACCGCACGGGCCTGACAACGAATCTAGACATCGCGGCGACCGTCCTGTCCGCGTTTGAAATCGAGCGTCCGGTGCAAGTCCTAGGGAATCCCATTGTCTCGGTGGCCTCGTCCGACTCGCTTGACGAGAGGATCGCGGCGCTGGTGCGCTCGGATGCTACGGCAGTCAGCATCGATGCGACGAAATCCAGGGTAATAAACGGGTTCATCGCAATCACGTTGGGTATCTTGCTTGCATCCACCTTCGTCTTGCTTCGTGCGCGTCGTTGGCATCATGGCACTGCGATGCGCATGGCCGCGATATTTCGTATCGCACTACTTGGTATTCTTGCGCTGCCTCCGGCCACACTGCTGATGTTCATCATTGATTCCAATCCCCAGACCCCTTTCTCTGCGGTCAGTCTTCTTGCCGTATGCACTCTTGGATTGTGGGTGCTCGCCCTTATCGCAATGCGCTACCTGCCGATGAGAGTCCCGGTCGGGGGCTTGTCTGTTCTCATGATGGTTCTCTTGCTTGTGGATCAGTGGGTCGGAGCGCCATGGTCCTTCACGAGCTTCCTTGGATACTCACCTTTGCTCGCGGCACGTTACTACGGAATTGGCAACGAGGGTGCGGCGCTGCTGTTCGGCGCTTCTCTCGTGGGGGTGGCATTCCTCATGGACCAGTGGCCACGCTTGCTGGCGACCCAGCTGTTTTGTCGTTGGGGAGTGCCGGTGCTCGGCGTGCTCGTCGTTGGCACCTGTGCTGCCCCGTTCTTGGGCGCCAACGTGGGCGTCGCCGTGTGGGGCGTTGTCGGTTTCGCGGTGGCCTGGGCGCTCATGAACGGCCACCGAATCACATGGAAGGTCATTGCTGCATCATTCGGCCTCATTGTGCTCTTCATTACAGTATTCTCCTTCGTCGATCTTGGCTCGAGTTCCTCGCAGACGCACCTTGGCCGCGCATGGCAAAGCGCCGAACGAAGCGGGGTCAGTGCCTTGTGGACCATCGTGGAGCGCAAGGCGGAGACAAACATCCGGGTGTTGACCCACACGAACTGGTCGTTCGTTTTGATCGGCGTTTTGGGATTCCTCGGATTCATGCGGTGGCGTCCACAAGGTGATTTCGCCGCCGCACTTGACGAGAACCCACATTTTTCCGGCGCCTTGGCTGCTTGTCTCATCGGGGGCTTTTCCGCGTACTTCACCGAGGATTCCGGCATCGTCATCCCCGCGCTTATCATGGTCTACCTCGCCGGTGGGATCCTCTATCTCATGTTGGATCGTCTGCGGACTTCGCCGACAATCCATGAGGCAGCAGGCCAGATTCCGGTGAGCGCCCGGTGAGCTCGTCGGTCACATACGCTGTGGTTGCGGCTGCGGTGCTCGGTGCGCTTGTGCCGTGGCTAGGGATGCGGATGCTGCTCCCCGCGCTGCGAGCTGGAACTCCCGTTACGAACTATCGAGGTCGAAAGGTGACGCCCGGTCTTGGCGTGGTGTGGCTTGTGTGGTCGGGAACCGCCATCCTCGCGAGTCTGCTCGCCCACATTGACCCTGAGTCCTTCGACCCGATGCTGGCCACACTGCTCACGTTGGCGGGCATGCTCGCGCTCGTTGCCTTTGCACTCGGCCTTGCTGATGATGCTTTTGGCACGAGCACGGAACGTGGCTTTCGCGGGCATCTTGCAGCACTCGCCAAAGGACGGCTCACCACGGGTGGCATGAAGCTGTTCGGGATTTCGCTGGCCAGCCTTTTTGCCGCAACCTTCCTTCTGGCGGGTAGGAATGGTGCTGCATTCGCCCCCGTCGGCGCACTTGTCGTGGCTTTGCCAGCCGGGGCGGCCATAGCTCTGACCTCGAATCTCGCGAACCTTACCGACTTACGCCCTGGGCGCGCCTTGAAATCCTACTGCCTGTTGGCCGCATGCGGCGTCGTTTCCTCGGCAGTGGGCATGGGTTACGGCGCGGGCGAGAGCGGATTGGGGGCGGTAGCGATTCGCATCACGGTGCTGGCGCTCTTTGCATTCGGGCCCGTGTTGGCGGTTTGGAAGTATGACCTAGGTGAGATGGGCATGCTCGGCGATGCGGGAGCCAACCCCATGGGAGCCGTGGCTGGGCTCATGATCGTGGCTGGGCTTTCGATGACCGGGATCTTCATCTACCTCGCGCTGATACTGGCGCTCAATCTTGCGAGCGAACGTGTTTCGTTCTCGAAGGTGATCGACGGCAATCGCTTCTTGCGATGGATCGATGCTTTGGGACGCGAAGCGTGACGTTCAGGTGTTCAAGGGCGTGACGTTCGCTCCAAATCGATGACCCCGCGCGGACTAGACGCGGGTATAGTGAAGATGCGTGTTGAAACGACAGGAGGCTGAAAGGGCAGTATGGCGAAGTTCATATTCGTAACGGGTGGCGTTGTGAGTTCTCTGGGAAAGGGCATTACGGCCGCATCACTTGGTCGCTTGCTCAAGTCCCGCGGCCTCAAAGTCCGCATTCAGAAGCTCGATCCGTATCTCAACGTCGACCCCGGTACGATGAGCCCGTTTCAGCATGGCGAGGTCTTCGTGACCGACGATGGCGCGGAGACCGACTTGGATCTCGGCCACTACGAGCGCTACATCGACGAGTCGCTCACGCGTGACTGCAACGTCACGGCGGGCAGAGTCTACTCAGCAATCATCACCCGCGAGAGGCGCGGTGATTTCCTTGGCGGTACGGTGCAGGTAATTCCGCACGTCACCAACGAGATCAAGGACCGGATAACCCGGATTGCCGAGGAGTCCAATCCCGACGTTGTTATCACTGAGGTCGGCGGTACAGTCGGCGACATCGAATCTCTTCCGTTCTTGGAGTCTATTCGGCAGCTCAAGAAGGACGCTGGTCGCGACAACGTCTGCTACATACATGTGACGCTCGTACCGTGGATCGCTGCGGCATCCGAGCTCAAGACCAAGCCGACACAGCACTCCGTCAAGGAGCTACGTAGCATCGGTATCCAGCCCGACTTCATCGTGTGCCGTTCCGACCGTCCGATCGATGAGGGAATCCGCCGCAAGATCGGACTGTTTTGCGATGTCGATCCCAAGGCAGTAGTGTCCGCTCCGGACGCGCGCTCGATCTATGAGGTTCCTCGCATCTTGGCCGACCAAGGGCTCGACGAGATGGTCATCGAGCATTTGGGGCTGCAATGCGGCGAGCCGGACATGGTTGAGTGGGATGCATTCGTCGATCACTCCAAATCGCTGTCCGACGAGGTTCAGATCGCACTCGTCGGCAAGTATGTGCAACTGCCTGACGCATACCTTTCGGTCACCGAAGCGCTCGATCACGCCGGCATCTTCCACGATCACAAGGTCAAGGTGCATTGGGTCGACGCAGAGTCACTTACCCCCGAGGAGGTCGCAAGCGCGCTGGAGACCTTCGACGGCATCTTGGTCCCCGGCGGTTTCGGGATTCGCGGCATCGAGGGCAAAATCCGGGCGGCCAAGTATGCCCGTGAGAACAAGGTGCCGTACTTTGGCATCTGCCTGGGTATGCAGGTCGCTGTGGCTGAGTACGCACGCAACGTTTGCGGCCTCGAAGGCGCGAACTCGACCGAGTTCGACCCGGTCACCGCTCATCCCGTTATCGATCTCATGCGCGATCAGCAAGACGTCACCGAAATGGGAGGGACCATGCGACTGGGTACCTATCCATGCAAGGTCACGCCCGAGACCAAGGGATCAAAGGCTTATTCCGAGGAGCTCATCTACGAGCGCCACCGCCACCGCTACGAGGTCAACAACTCATATCGCGATCAGCTTGCACAAGCCGGGTTGGTCATCAGCGGCATGAGCCCGGACGGCAAGCTCGTTGAGATGGTTGAGTTGCCCGACCACCCATGGTTCTTGGGCCACCAAGGCCACCCGGAGTTCAAGAGCAGACCAACGCGACCGGCTCCGTTGTTCCGCGATTTCGTCGGCGCCGCAGTGGCTCATCACAAATCCCGCACCAGCTGATGGAGCCCGCTGACGACAGGCTACTTGCGCGCTTTCTCGAGCTGATACGCATCGACAGTCCCTCGCGTGAGGAACTTGATGTTGCGCTTTTCTGCGCTCGTGAGCTTGAAGATCTCGGCTTTCAGGTCAGGTTTGATGATTCCGCGAGCGTTACGGGTTCGAACACCGGAAACCTCATCGCCGAGCTGCTGGCAACTGCCGGGGCTCGGACCTTGGTGCTCTCTGCTCACATGGATTGCGTCGAACCTTGCAGGGGAGTCGAGCCAGTCGTCAGTGAGGGTATTGTCTCCTCGGCAGGTGACACGATCCTGGGCGCAGACGACAAGGCGGGCTTGGCCGTGATACTCGAGATCTGCCGCCGCCTGGTGGAGACCGATGCTCCTCGCCCGGCGATCAAGGTCGTGTTCACAGTATGCGAGGAGATTGGGCTGGCGGGCGCCAAAGCGCTCCATCCGGCGGATGTTGCCGGCGACGCGTGCCTCGTGCTCGATGCCGACGGAGATCCGGGGGGCATTATCATCGCCGCGCCGACGCACTTTACATTCGACGCGCAGTTCCATGGAGTCGCTGCCCATGCGGGGGTCTCTCCCGAAAAGGGCGTCTCTGCGCTACTGATGGCCGCCAAAGCCCTTTGCGCGATGGATTTGGGCCGTTTGGACGAGTCCACGACCGCAAACGCTGGAACAATCGAGAGCGGCAGCGCCACGAACGTCATCCCGGCGCATGCGCACCTCACCGGAGAGTGTCGATCGCTAGATGCGGCACGTGTTGAAGAGGTGCGCTCGGCGATGGACACCATCATGCATCAAGCTGCTCACGCCGGTGGAGGTAGTGTCGACGTTGTGTGGACGCGCGAGTACGTCGGATTCTCGTTTCAGCCCGACGCGCCGATTGTGCAAGAGGCAATTGCGGCGTGCGTGGATGCGGGTCTTACTCCAGTGCTCAAGAAGACAGGCGGCGGATCGGACGGCAACGTGTTCTCAGGGCATGGAGTGCCGACACTCGTGCTCTCGTGTGGCATGCGCTCGGTGCACGGTGTCAAGGAGAGCATAGCGGTTGCGGATTTGTATTCGCTTGTCGACCTGCTCCTCGCATACTCATCTCGCCTGGCGCGGAGCTAGCGACCATGCGTCTCGTGTGGGGCATAGTGACCAAGGTCGTGGTCGACGAAGAGCAGGTTCAACACCTTGAGGTCGCCCTTGATGACCGTTCGACCGGTCGTGCCGTCGCATTTCCTCCGCTAAGTGGCCGTTGCGTGCTCTCGGACCGTGTGTTGCTCAATACCACCGCGGTCGACCTGGCGCTGGGGACAGGAGGCCTGCACTTCGTGGTGACACGGGGACCGGCCGAAGGTGTCGTGCTCGACCAGCCTGCGGGCGGCCACATCATGAAGCTCCGCTATACGCCCATGCAACTCGATGTCGCGTCTGTCGAAGAGCAGGGCGCACCAGATCATGAGACTATGAAGTCAGCCGAGTCACTGGGCAGCTTGCCGGTGGCATGTTGTGGGCTTCACAGCCAGGTTCCCTTGGTGGCTGCGGCCATCAAGAACGCAGATCCCAATCTCAAAGTCGTATACGTTATGAGCGACCAGGCTGCTTTGCCACTGGCGCTTTCTGACGTCGTGAGAACCGGCAAACAGGTCGGCCTGCTCGATGCCACGGTGACATGCGGTCAGTCCTTCGGCGGTGATATCGAGGCGGTCAACCTCCACTCAGGATTGCTCGCCGCGTGCCATGTGCTCAAAGCTGACGTAGTGATTGTGGCCATCGGTCCGGGGGTCGTGGGAACCGCGACTCCGTTCGGCCATGGTGGCGTCGCCCAGGGGGAGGCCATCAATGCTGTCTCGGTTCTCGGTGGCGTGCCCGTTGCGGTGCTGCGCGTCTCTTTTGCCGATGCGCGCTCGCGTCACCACGGTGTGAGCCATCACACGATATCTGCTCTCACGCGCATCGCTTTGGCTCGGGCGCTTGTGGCCTTACCGTCACTTCCTGAAGAGTATGAGGATGTTATCGAAGAGGCGTTGGACCTCGCTGGGGTATGGGCTCTCCATAGGCGCATTAGTACCTCGGCCGGACGTACCTCTCCACCATCGACGCGAGGAATCGAAGTCCGCACGATGGGAAGGAGCATTGCCGAGGACCCTGCGTTCTTTGCGGCCGCCTTCGCGGCTGGAGAAGTATGCGTCCGCGCTGCCCACGGTGAGCACTTTGAGCCTGAGGCGGGGTAGCCGGATGGAAGTGCGCGCAACTAGCGCGCTTCTGTACTACAATCTTGAAGGTTTGCCATGGGTTGGCTGGATGGACTCGAAATCCCACACCCCGTATTCATAGGAATCGCAGGACTGCGCTGGCGGCCTGCATAGATACAAGGAGGTCGCATCGTGATCGTAGGAGTACCCAAGGAGATCAAGAACAACGAGTTCCGCGTCGGTATGACGCCCGCAGGCGTCGCGCAGTTTGTTGCCCATGGCCACACCGTGTTGGTCGAGAAGGGTGCCGGTGTCGGATCGTCGCTGACCGATGAGGAGTATGTCACAGCAGGCGCCGAGATGCTGGAGACCCCAGACGAGGTCTTTGCGCGCGCGGACATGATCGTGAAGGTCAAAGAGCCCCAGCCAGTCGAGATAGCTCGCCTGCGCCCTGGCCAGATCCTCTACACCTATTTGCACCTCGCTCCCGACTTGGCTCAGACCCAGGGTCTCGTGGCCTCGGGCGCTGTATGTATCGCCTATGAGACCGTCGAGTTGCCCAACCATTCCCTTCCGTTGCTTGCCCCCATGTCTGAGGTCGCAGGTCGTATGGCCTCCCAGGTCGGTGCGGCGTATCTGCAGAAGCCTAATGGTGGTCGTGGAGTGCTCATGGGTGGAGTCCCCGGCGTCCTGCCGGCAAAGGTCGTCGTGCTCGGCGGAGGCGTAGTCGGCACCAACGCTGCCTACGTCGCCATGGGCATGGGCGCGGACGTGACCATCATGGACGTGAGCCTTGACCGTCTCCGCTACCTCGACGAGATATGGGGCAATCGCATCCGTACTCTGTACTCCTCCAAGTACAACGTCGAGCGCATCGTGACCGAGGCCGATCTTGTGATCGGTGCCGTGCTGCTCCCCGGCGCCAAGACCCCGTATCTCGTGACCCGAGACATGCTGCCGTCCATGAAGCCCGGTGCCGTTGTGGTTGACGTCTCGGTCGACCAGGGTGGGTGTATCGAAACCACCAAGGCCACGACGCACGCCGATCCGACCTACTTCGTCGACGGTGTATTGCACTACGGTGTGGCCAACATGCCCGGTGCAGTTCCCAACACCTCGACCCATGCGCTCACCAACGCCACGCTTCGCTACGGCCTGGCCATCGCGGACAAGGGGTGGAAGAAGGCCGTCATGGATGACGCTGCACTGGCTAAGGGCGTCAATGTCTTGGACGGCAAGGTCGTCTACAAGCACGTGGCCGATGCCCACCGCATGGAATACACGTCACTGGAATCACTTCTCGCCTAGACTCAGGCTCGATCGGCGGGAATGACGCGGCCGTCCTTCGGGGCGGCCGCTTCCGTTGTCAGCCGATTGCGGCATAATCAGCCCATGAGACATCTCGCCGAGGAGTTCATCGCGCATCTTGCCGTCGAGCGCGGATCATCCCCCCACACCATCGAGGCATATCGTCGTGACATCGGCGAATACCTCGGGGTGCTTGAGTCCAGAGGAATCATCTCGGCCGATGCGGTGACGCGCGATGACGTCGGAGCCTTCGTGAGTTTTATGCGAGATCGCGGTCTGGCGCCGGGTACCGTTGAGCGCAAGCTGTCGGCGGTGAAGAGCTTCCACAAGTTCATCGTCCGAGAGGGACTCACCGAGAACCACCCGACCGCGCACATTCCCCTGCCCAAAGTCCCCAAGCGCCTGCCTGATGTCATCAGCATTGACGATGCAGACAAGCTGCTCTCGCAGCCGTTCGGCTCCGAGGCGCCAGGCCTTAGGGACAAGGCAATCTTAGAGGTGCTCTATGGTTGCGGTCTTAGGGTGAGCGAGCTCACAGGGCTAGGGTTCACCGATATCGATTTGGACGCAGGATTCATGCGCGTATTGGGCAAGGGTGGCAAGGAAAGGGATGTGCCCGTTGGCGGCGCTGCGGCACGCGCCTTGGCCGAGTATCTGAGTTCCGGGCGGCCGTTTCTAAAGCCAAGGGGTCACTCGCGGCATCAGGATCCATCGGCGGTGTTTGTGAACACCTACGGCGGACGTCTGACTAGGCAGTCGGTCTTTGGCATCGTGCGTCGCTACGGAGCGCGTGTCGACCTCGATGTTCACCCGCACACCCTGCGACACTCATATGCGACCCATATGCTCGAGGGTGGAGCGGACCTGAGAGTGTTGCAAGAGATACTCGGACACGCTGACATTTCAACCACGCAGATCTACACTCATGTCGATCGCCATCACCTGCGCGAGGAGTATCTGTCGACGCATCCGCGTGCACGAGTTCGCTGAGCCCGATGCATAGCGACCGGACGCTGTCTGACGTCCGCAGTACAAGGGAAGTATTGGTAGAGGTGCGTCAAGGTTCGGTGTAGGATGAATAGGTACCGAAGGGTGTTGCATCAAGAACCCGAGGAGGAGGATGCGTGTGAACGGTAGAATTCGCAAGGTACTCGCTCTGCTCATCGCAATCGCGATGGTCGGCGCCATGGTTGCTGGCTGTAGCAGCAGTGACAAGGCCACTGACACAGGCAGTACCGACAAGCCCAAGTCCGACATCAAGGCCGCAATGGTCACAGACGTCGGTGGACTGGGCGACAAGTCGTTCAATGACCAGGCGTATGCCGGTCTTGAGCGTGCACAGAAGGAACTCGGCGTTGAGATCAAGGCGCTGGAATCCAATGAGATCGCTGATTACCGTCCCAATATCGATCAGCTCGCAGGTGCTGGCTACAACGCGATATTCACGGTTGGGTTCCTTATGACAGACACCACCACTGAGACGGCCATGGAGTATCCGGACGTCAACTTCGGTG
>JAURYZ010000055.1 GCA_030653635.1 Coriobacteriia bacterium
GAACAGACGTGTCGTCCGGGTTCTTGTCTAGGGTGTAGAGAGCCAGAACACTGCGAGACATCGCGTTCATGATGTCACGGCTCGGAAGGCTCAGGATAGCATCATGAACAAAGGCCCTGGGCAACGTGCGGTTGGTGGCCAGATGGTACTCGAACTCGAGCAACTCGGCCGCAGTCGGAAGGTCTCCGAACAGGAGCAGATAGCAGGTCTCTTCGTATCCGAGTCGATCTTCGGTCACGAAGCCATCGACAAGCTTGTTGATATCGATGCCCCGATAGATGAGTTGACCGGGGGCCGGGGCCAAGTTCGAGCCGACAGGTGTCGATCCGACCACGTCGCCGATTCGAGTCAGTCCAGCCAATACGCCCTTGCCCGTCACGTCACGCAACCCCCGCTTGACGTCATATTCCGGATAGAGCGTTGGATCGACCCGGCTGCCGTCCTGCGCCAACTGGCCCCATCGATCGAGCTGGGATTCGCTTTCGGCTTTCGACACACGCTTGCGCGGATAGTCGAATGGAGTGTGTGGCACGGTGGTCCCCCTTCGCGACGGCGATACTGCAAAGTCGCGAGATGCGACGAATGAAACGGTGTTCAGGTAGGAAAGAGTTTACCTTAATCCCGCCTGCGCGGGGTGGAGCAGGACCTCTGCGCCAGCGAAGCGCCACCGAAGCCACCTAAGCTGGCGCTGGCGCGACAACCGTCTTTCGACCGGACCCGCTTATTCAGACTCGACGCCGAGTTCCCTCAGAGCATCCTGCACGTCATCGACTCGAGCCAACTGACGGCGGAAGTACTCACAGTAGGAGTCGATCCGGTCATGATCTTCTGGCTGAAGATGAGCGGGAGGGATTACCACTGGCTCGACTTCGTCGCGCACGACCTTCGCCTGTGCGGCCATCGCTACAAGACTGGCGAGAGGCGCGACATACGAATCGGTGTCAGAAGCCATCGCCTCTATGGCCGCCATAAGGAAGCTGGGGATCTGCACGATTACACTGATCTCAGCCCCACACTCAGGGCAGGAGAAAACGACTTCGGCTTGCTCGGGCTCCCGAAGGACAACCGTGTCGATGTCCTCGACTGAAACCTCGATGGGGCCGTCGACGGGACATTTGATAACAAACTGCATCGTCCTCGCCTCCCTGTGAAGCGCTCGACCCTCCGTAGAGTATTCTACCGCGATTCGTCGCACTCTACTCGCCTGATGGAACCTGATTCACCCAAGACGCCCTATAAGAAAGTCGTGACGCAAGAACCGCGCCAGCTTCGAACCGATTGCCTCGGCGTGCTACGATTTCGTGCCATGCCTAACTCCTTGCCCATAAACAGCTCCGAGAGAGGTGCGCGATTCGTGCGCGGACTCAAGCTCGGGCTGCCCGTGTTCTTGGGCTACATGCCGGTAGGTGCTGCGTTCGGCATCCTGGCCACCGGTCTGGGATTCTCCACACTTCAAGCCTGCGCATGCTCCGCCACGGCCCTTGCGGGCGCAGGCCAGTTCATAGCGCTGCCAGTCATCCGTGCAGGCGAGAGCGTGCTAGCCGTGCTCGCGGCAACGACGGTGGTCAACCTGCGCTACGTTTTGTTTGGTGCCACGATCTCACCATACCTCAGGGGACTGACACTCCCTAGGCAGGCCCTGCTCGCATACTTCCTGACGGATGAGACCTTCGCGATCAATATCAACGACCGAAGAGCCGGTCTGTCGACCGGCTGGTCAATGTTCGGCGTTGGCGTAATCTCATGGGTCGGCTGGGTGCTTGGAACCCTCATGGGAGCCGCAGCCGCCTCGTGGATCGGCGACCCCTCGCGCTGGGGTGTGGAGTTCGCCATGCCTGCGATGTTCGTCGCGCTGCTGATTGCACTTGCCGAGAATCGGCAGCACGTCATCGTGGCCAGCCTCGCGATCGCGATTGCCCTTGCGTTGCCGGCGGCGTCGCTCGTCGGCGTGAACATCCCGAGCGCCTGGTTCATCGTAATGGCCTCTGTGGGCGCGGCGACGATTGCGACCCTGATGTTTCCCGAACGGGAATCGGCATGAGCGACAGATTCATCTGGAGCGTCGTTATAGGCATGGCGCTTGCCAACTTCCTCGTGCGCTTCATCCCCATAGCGATCGTCTCTCGCGTGGAGCTCCCTGGCCCGATCATGCGGTGGTTGTCGTTCATTCCTGCGTCCGTCATGGGCGCTCTAGTCGCTGCCGAGGTGTTCCGTCCGGGCGGCTCGTGGATAGACCCCGTTCATAGCCCCTACGGTTGGGCGGCACTACTCACCGGCCTTGTATACTGGCGCTCTCGCAGCTTCCTCGGGGCCACTTTGGCGGGCATGCTCGGATTCGTGGCGCTGCGGGCTTGGCTGGGATAGACTGACCCGCAATACCTCACTCGAAAGGATTTAGCTGTGGCTCTTGTACGCCCTTTTCGCGCGTGGACGTTCAAACGCTCCTCGGCGGACATCTCTGAGCTCGTGGCCCCACCCTACGATGTCATCTCCCCCGATCAGCGTGAGGTGCTTTTAGGCCGTTCCGAACGCAACGTCGTGGCGCTGGAACTGCCCGAGGGGCCGCTGGATCTCGAGGTTCCCGGCAACCGCTACGAGACTGGCGCCAGGCGCTGGAACGAATGGACTCATGACGGCACCCTTGCTCGTGACGCGAAGCCCACGCTATACGTGCTCGAGCAGCGCTATATGCAAGGCGCCCGCGAAGTCCGCCGACGCGCGTTCATCGCCGAAGTCGGGCTGCATGCATTTGACGAGGGTATAGTCTTGCCGCATGAGCGCACGCTACCCACGGCGCTTGGCGATCGCTTCAAGCTGCTCGAAGCCACGGCCGCGAACCTGTCGCAGGTCTTTGGGCTGTTCCCGGATCCCGAGCACGTTACCGACTCCGCCTTCACAGCCGCAATGGCAGGCGAACCGAGCATCATCGCCACGGATGACGATGACGTGGTCAGCACATTGTGGGCGGTGACCGAT
>JAURYZ010000058.1 GCA_030653635.1 Coriobacteriia bacterium
TGGCCGGTGTTCATGGCCTGCAGCATGTCGAGCGCCTCGCCGCCGCGCACCTCACCCACGATGATGCGGTCAGGGCGCATACGCAAAGTATTGCGAACGAGGTCCCGGATGCTGACCTGTCCACGACCCTCAATGTTGGATGGTCGCGACTCGAGTCTGAGGACGTGCTCCTGCCCCAGTCGCAGCTCGGCCGCATCCTCCACCGTCACGATCCGCTCATCGTCGGGCACGTAAGCGCTGACCACGTTGAGTAGTGTCGTCTTGCCGGTGCCGGTGCCTCCCGAGATAAGGATGTTGAGGCGCCCACGGACGCACGCATAGAGGAACTCGCTCATCTGCTTGCTTATGGTTCCGAAATCAATGAGGTCCGATGCTGTGAACGGGTCATGGGAGAACTTGCGGATGGTGAGTATCGGACCATTGATGGCCAAAGGCGCGATGATGGCGTTGACCCTGGAGCCGTCAGGGAGCCGCGCATCGACCATTGGAGACGCCTCATCGACCCGACGCCCGATACGAGCGACGATTTTGTCGATGACGCGCAGCAGATGGGCCTCATCGATGAAACGCTTGTCCGTCATGTAGATCTTGCCAGCCCGCTCTACGTACACGGTACTTGGGTTGTTGACCATGACCTCGGTCACGGCTGGGTCGCTCAGCAGCGGCTCGATTGGCCCAAAACCCAGTATGTCGTCGATCACGTCTGAGACGATCTCTCGCTTGTCCTCGGCAGACAACGGGGTCGTTTCGTGATCGAGCAGATCCAACAACTTGGACTCGATCCGATAGCGCAACGCTATGTCGTCCGTGGCCGCTGAGTCCAGATCCGCGCCCATTTCCTCAATCAACAGGTAATGGACGCTGCGCTTGATGGCGTCTTTGGTGTCGAACGACGCCCCCTCGTCCTTTGGTCGGCCGTCCAACGAAACGAGCGTCGGCGAGGAACTCGCCTCTGTGAGTCTCTCCCTAAGCGACATGAGTCGCCACCTCCTGTGTGGATGCTGCGACCGTCCGGGCGATGGCCACCATTGCCTTAGCGACGTCTGACTTGGGCTCATCGAGTACAACGGGCCGCCCCTTGTTCACGGATCGAGGCACAACCCGGTCACTTGGGATGCGGGCGAATATCGCCGAACCCACCGCGCGCTCGACCTCCTGGGGCTCCAGCCAGACCTTGCTATCTGCACGATTCAACACCACGCGCACTGCTGAATCGTCATATCCAAGCTGCTTGAGCTTCTGCAGCGATATACGCATGTTCTTGATGCTCGCGACGTCCATCATCGTGAGCGCATACACCGAGTCGGATCGATCGAGCGCAGTGAGAACGATCTCGTCTAGGGTGGCTGCGGTGTCCACCACGACAACGTCGTACATCTCGCGCAGAAGCGAAAGGATTCTGGAGATGCGCCCAGTCGTCACGGTCTCTGCGTCCTCGGGACGCGTCGGCGCGAGCAGCACATCGAGTCCGCTGTCATGCTTGGTCATATGGCCGGAAAGCAGATCAGCATCCAGCCGCTCGATATCGGCCGCAACATCGGTGATGGTTCGCTCCGGCGTGAGCCCGAGCATGATGCCGACATCTCCGAATTGCAGGTCGAGATCGACGATCGCGGTCCTCAGGCCAAGCACCTTAGATAGGGCAACCCCCAAGTTCGTGGCCAAGACAGTTTTTCCCACTCCGCCCTTGGTCGAGAAGATCGTCACCAGACGCCCGCCTGTTGGCCCTTCGGCAGACTCGGAGTGGCTGATGGCCACAAGCTGACGAGCCACCAAAGTGTCATATGCCTCGCGCACAGAGCGCGAGATGTCGGCGCGTGAGTCAGTGGCCGAGACCACATCCGCCACACCGGCTTTCATCGCGGTGCGCAGCATCTCAGTCGACAGTTCCGGGGATATCACTACAACCGACGTGTACGATCCAACGGCTGCGGCCGTTCGCGCTGCCTCGATCCCGATTACGTATGAAGCGGTGGGGGCTATCAAGACCACGTGCGGAACATGCGGTGAGAAACAGGAGTCGTCGACCAATGATGCCGAGCGGACCTCCGCATCGGCGCATGTCGCCCTCAGTTCTCCGAGGATATCCCTGTACGCGCCTGTCGGATCGACGACCGTGATAAATCCCATTGTCAGTCCTCGCTACTTGAAGATTGTCTGCATGGTGCGTCCCGCAGTGATGGGTACCTCGGTAATCGTCGCCGGCAACAGCGCACACCAGACCTTGCCCTGTTCCTCGGCGAATACGATCCTCTCGGCGTCGACGGTGCTCACCGCAAGCGTCATCGTGCGTGCGTTGAGGTCGGCTTGCGTCGTGTCCTTTCGGCTGGTGGCCAAGACTCCGTTGTTGCCATCGCCTTCCTGCCCATTCTCAGTAGGTTCCGCCCGCAATGCGGCACCGACTGCGAGCACCTTAGTGTCGCTCACGAGCATCTTGGTGATTGCAGGAGTACCGGCGTTCTGGTCCTCATCGAAGGTCACGTAGAGCACCACGTGGTCCCCTGGCTTCACGAGACCCGAGACGCCCTGCACCTCGTCGACCGGAATTGATAGCGCGACAAATTCGCCGGCGATGCTATACGCGAGTCCGGCTGTCGAAGGCAACTCGAACCGGCCCTGCGTGACCTGTTCCCCCGCGCTGAGAGGATCGGCCAACACGCGACCCTCGAGCGCCTTATTCGACGAGATCGCGCCGGCAGCCACGAAACGCCTAGGAATCTTCTGCAGGCTGATTAGATCTTGGGCGAGCAGCTCCTCTGCGTTCGAACCGCGAGGAATATCCTCGTTGGCGACGAGAACCTCGATAGGCTCGCTTTCCGCGTCGATGCTCGAACGCGCTTCGCTCAGGTAGCTGGCCGCAAGCACTGCAGCAAGCCCCCCTAGCACGAGGGCAACGATCAGGATCGCAATCTTGGTACGCATAGGTGTCCTCCACCTCTCCTAAAACTCGACGCCATCGGCCACGAGATGTGCCGCACGAACCACAAGCGATGAATCCGGGGGATCTGATGAAACCACCCATCCGGGCCCGGCGTATTCCACAAAGCGACCGCGCACCAAGGCAGCGCCGCTACTGCTTGTGATGCTCTCGACGTACATCACGGCGAAACTCACGACCCGCAGCGGAGTGGAACCTGTCACCTCTTGGACCTTCTCGGTGATAGGCACAAAGACGAGCCGTTTCGACAGGGGCTTGCCTGCGGCCACCCATCCGGCGAAATCGGACGCCTCGCCATCAAAACGGTCGCTTAAGGCCTGTCGGGTCCTCGGCCCCGACATG
>JAURYZ010000059.1 GCA_030653635.1 Coriobacteriia bacterium
CCGACGACCCCTGTGATGAAGACCTTGCCGCCACGCATGCCCTAGCCGAGCACGTCACCTGCAACTCCATGCACCACGACCTTGCCGGCGTTCATCGTGTTGCCCACGCCGTCCTGAGCATTGCCGAAGATCTCGACGGTCGGGCCGTCCATGAACATCGCCAGGTCCTGGCCCGCCGTGCCTTGGACCTCGATGCGCAGGTCCTTGCCTGATATGCCGGTGCCGATGTAGCGCTGGCCGTTGATGTTCATAAGCTTGACCGTCTTGACGCCGCCCGCAAACGCGGCACGAATGGCTTCGTTGACGTGCTTGTAATACACGCTCTTGCACTCGATCGTCGCGACATCACCCTCGATACTCACTTCGGGTTCGACTTGCACATAGCCCACGATGGGGCCAGCGTCTTTGACCTGAGTCATCGTCGTCGTCCTCCCCTTCTCTACATTCCAGCGGGCTTGACGCCCAGGATCTCGCAGGTCTGCTGATCGAGCCCGATGGCACGCAGGCGCTCGCGGCTGCCCCGCAACGACTCGACGGCGTTCACGCCAAGTGCTCCGAGGATCTCCTGCAGTTCGTGACTCCACGCGTTGACCAGATTGGTGAGCCGCTCGGCTCCCCACTCTGGGTCAACGCGACGCGTGAGCTCGGGCTTCTGCGTGGTCAGCCCCCAGGAGCAAGAACCGGTATGGCAGCCCTGACACAGGTGACAGCCCATCGCCATGAGTGCAGTCGAGCCGATACCGACAGCATCGGCGCCCAAAGCGATCGCCTTGGCCAGATCTGCCGAGGAACGTATCGAACCCGCAGCGATGATCGACGCTTGGTTGCGGATACCCTCGTCGCGCAGCCGCTGATCGACCACGGCGATAGCGATCTCGATCGGGATGCCCACGTTGTCACGAATGATCTGCGGAGCCGCGCCGGTACCGCCACGGAAGCCGTCGAGGTACACGTAGTCGGCACCCGCGCGCACGATGCCGCTCGCGATGGCGGCCACATTGTGGACCGCAGCGATCTTGACGCCGACGGTCTTGTAGCCGCTGGCTTCCTTGAGCGAGTAGATGAGCTGACGCAGGTCTTCGATGGAATAGATGTCGTGGTGAGGCGCCGGGGATATCGCGTCCGATCCCTGCGGAATCATGCGGGTCTCGGAGACCTCCTTGTTGATCTTCTCGCCGGGAAGGTGACCGCCGATGCCCGGCTTGGCGCCCTGGCCAACTTTGATCTCGATGGCGGCACCGCGGTTCAGGTACTCGGGGTTGACGCCGAAGCGACCCGAAGCGACCTGGACGATGACGTTGTCCTGGTAGGGATACAGATCCGCGTGCAATCCGCCCTCACCGGTGTTCATGAGGATGCCGAGGCGCTCAGCGGCCATCGCAAGTGACTTGTGGACGTTCAGCGAGACGGAGCCATAGCTCATCGGCGAGAAGATGATCGGCGTGTTGAGCTTGATGTTCTTGGAGATGCTGTCCCCGCCCTTGAGACGGTAACCGCCCTGGCCATCAGGCTCGACATCCACGTTGTCGGGTTTGCGGCCAAGGTACGTGCGAAGCTCCATCGGCTCGCGAAGCGGATCGATCGAGGGGTTCGTCACCTGACACGCATCGAGCACGAGGTGATCGAAAATATTCTGGTAGGGCTTATCGTTGCCCATACCGGTGAGCATCACGCCACCGGTCTCCGCCTGGCGCCACACGGCCTTGCGCAGTGCGGGATCCCAATGGTCGTTGGTGCGGTACGCCAAGTCGTTCTTGGTGATGTTGATGCAATGCGCCGGACAGTACGTCACACAGCGGTGACACGCGCGGCACTTGCTGTCATCCGGGATCGGGCGCTCGTTGAACGAGTACACTCCCCAGCCGCACTGCTGCACGCAGCGACCGCACTTGTGGCACTTGTCGTAATCGATCTTGACCTTGAACTCAGGCTGAATGAGGCTGATCGGCATCTCTAGCTCACCTCGACGATCTCACAGGACGAATCGACGCCGGTCACGGCGCACGATATCTCCGAAGCGGACAGGTGCAGGTCGCCATGGATCGGCCACTCCATGCCCTTGACCCGGGCAATGACCGGCTCGCCGGCCTTGGGCGCCCAGACTCTGTCGGGCGCATCGAGCACTTCGCGCATGGCGCTTTCCTCGGAGGCGACCATGACGCGCGTACCCTGACGCGCGGCCACGAGCGGGCGTAGCTTGATGCGGTCGTTCAGTGCGAGCATGCCGCCGTTGAATCCGAGCACGATCGCGAACGGACCGTTGAGCATTCCGGGTCCGTAGACCGCACGCAGCGAGCGCATGACGGCCTGTTCCTCGGCGGGCATACGGTCTATCTCACTCCACAGGGGGCTCGCGAGTGCCTTGCAGGCGAGCTCGAGTGGCAGCTTGTGCCTTCGCAGCAGCAGGTCGAACAGATACGCGGCGACCTCGGTGTCGGTGCCGAGCGAGCATTTGTAGCCGAACGCCTCGAGGTAGCGGCTGTTTATGCCGTAGCTCGAAATCTCGCCGTTGTGCACGATGGACCAGTCGAGCAGCGTGAACGGGTGTGCGCCGCCCCACCAGCCGGGGGTGTTGGTCGGGAATCGGTTATGGCCGACCCAGGTGTGGCCCTCGTACTCGTCGAGACGGAAGTAATGGCCGATCTCCTCGGGAAAACCCACACCCTTGAACGCGCCCATGTTCTTGCCGCTGGAGGCGACGAACGCGCCGTCGACACTGCTGTTGATGAGCATGACCGTGTGGACTATGAAGTCCTCGGGACTCATCTCGGAGATCTCAAGCTTATGCGGATCGGGGTTCAGAAAATAGCGCCACAACAAAGGCGCGTCGGTGATGCCCTTGGTGGGCCTGGTCGGCATCGGCTCGGCCAGATCGACCACGAAGTACTGATCGAAGATGGCCTCTGCGTCCTCTTTAGCCTTGAGATCGTGATACATCATGTGGAAGCAGAAGTGCTCCGGGAACTCGGGGTAGATGCCGTAGCCGGCGAAACCGCCACCCAGGCCGTTGCCGCGGTCGCGCTGGACCGCCATGGCCTTGATGGCCTCGACGCCACTCATGAGGGTGCCAGACTCGTCGCAGATGCCCATGAGGCCACAGCCGCCGTGGATTTTCGAGAGCGCCTCTTCACTGTATGAGGGGCGGTCGAAGCCGAACACACCTTCGCGGTCAGAGAACGTCGGCAGCTTGGACGTGGGCATCCGCTCCAAAAGCGGGTTGAATTCCATGGTTCTACTCATCTCCCTTATCGGTCTCGGGGCTCATGAGGCGTGCGACCGCGTCGCCGCCAGGTGCTGCAAGCGGGCCGAGCCCGAGCTTCTTGCGCGCGGATTCTTTCGGTTTGCCGAGCTGGCCGGTTTCCATGAACGTCTTGTAACCGGCAGCGACGGCATCAGGAGCTGTGCCCCTACCGATCGCGAGTTCCTTCAGGGTCCTGAACGTCTCGGCCATGCCGATCTCCGAGTGGCACAGCTCAAGGCACGTGTAGCACTCGAGGCACTTCCATATGTTTTTGTCGGCGAGCACCTCTTCGATGTCGCCGCGCAGCAGTCGGCCGATGGTTTCGCAGGGGTTGAAACTCGGGTCCACCTTGCACACCGGACAGTCGTCCTTGCACGCCTGACAGCTATAACACTTGCCGAGGAGCGCCACATCGAAGTCCTCGGCAAGACGCACCTTGTCCTGAGCGCGGGCGCCCCACTTCTCGAGGAATGGCTCAACGGACACGCGATGCATATCTAGGCCGAGTTCCTCTGGGGAATGACCGTAGGCCAGCGCGATGAGCTCGGAGAGGTACAGGATCGGTACGTTGACGTCTTCCTTGTTGCGCTGCAGGGTCGCCTGGTTCAGGTCGAACTGCTGAAAGCAGCTCGGGCACACGACCACAAGCGCGTCGACCTCGTTGCGCATGAGATCGGTGAGCTTGCGGCGCGCAAATGCGAGTGAACCCTCGCGCTCGCCGACGCGGTCCAGGTAGCCTCCGCAGCACTGCATCTTTGTCTGGTAATCGACCACGCGAGCGCCGAGTGCCGCGACGATTTCCTCGACCTTTTTGGGATTGAGCGGGTCGTCCCACTTGACTGCGGGCTGCGGGCGCAGGAGGTGGCAGCCGTAGTGCACGGCGATGCGCATGCCCCAGAACTGGTTCACGGCCTTGCTCGCGATGAGCCCCGGGCCCATGAAGTCTGCAAGCCACTCGGCGAAGTGCACGACCTTGAGGTCACCCTCGTAGTGCAGCTCCTCGGTGGCAAGGCGCTCGTTGATCTCGTCGCGCTCGCGCCAGTTGGTCTTGAGGTGGCTTTGCGCTTCCTTGAACGTAGAGTAACAGCCGTTGCAAGGCGTGACCACGCCTAGGCCCGCCTGCTCGACCAAGGCGAGGTTGCGTGCAGCAGCAGTGTAGAAGGCCGCCGGGTCGTTGGCTTTGACGAGCGTGCCTTCAGGACAGCACGTGTGGCCGTCAAGCTCGTGGATCGTGGCACCGAGGTCGTCGAACATCACTCGGGTCGATTTCTCGATGAACGGGAAACGCGCGGGGATGGTGCACCCCCAAAAGACCGCGAAATCCTTCATGCGCTCTACCCTTCATTCGCCTGGAGAAACGAAAGCGCCCGCCGAGGCCAAGGGGCCAGGCGAGCGACATTGCTCTTGAAACCTATGACCGATACGCCGTTGTATCAGGTGCGGTGCAGTATAGCAGGCGTTTCGCGTGGGTGTCACGCGCTCCTATCGACCCGAGCGCCCCCCCCCGACGCCACGGCCCCACGGCCGGGTCGACCGCCGCTCACAGCGGCCTGTAGTGTCCTGTTATCTCGAAGCTGAACAGGGCATCCTCGATCTGCGCGCCCGCACCGATGTTGTGTACAACGCAGTAGTACTGGCCATCCGGGACGAGCCGCCTCGACACGATACCTGTGTGCGGACGGCCGTCGACGCTCCAGGTGACAACGTCCCCGGGCCAGTAGTCCTGAGGGCGGGCCGTCACTTCCAGAGACTTGCCGGCGCGGCGGAAGTAGGTTTGGAGGTTGGGGACGCGCCGGTGGTCTATGTTCGTGTTGGGGCCAGACAATCCCCAGTTCTGCGGGTACTCGCTGAAGTGCTCAGTCATATCCTCGTGCACATCGACTTGGAGATCGATGTTAAGTGCACGGAAGGCACGCACGACGACGTCGGTACACACTCCGCGATCGATGGGGACATCACCGCCGGGATAGTCGATCTGCACGTACGAGGCGTCGTATCGCACGGTTTTGCCGACCTGATTCTCGGCAGCCTGCGCCAGGCGCATAGCCTTCTCTGAGGACGAGGGCCGCGCCGTGGAGGTAGTGGCGCTGGGCGTCTCCGCGCGCTCGCGAGGCACCGAGCATGCCACCAGCGTGAGACAGAGGGCCGCACAAGTGATGGCAGCGACTCTGCGCACTGGTCACACCCCCGTTGGTGTCTGGCTACCGTCCATGTTTGGCTTCAGCTGCGCGTGAAGCGAGTCTGCTGGATGCCGAGCCCTGTGTCGCCTAGTCATCCAGACGCTCGAGCACGATGTCGTAGAAGAAACGATTGCCTCCGACGTCGGGGTCAACCCAGACGTCGACGACCGTCCCGTCTGCCAGGTTGATCCTTACCAAGTAGTTGAAGACCACAGGGGTGGCCGATGAGAACTGCGGGGCCATATCCTTCACTGCTTCGTGCGCTACAGCGACAGCGGCCTCGCGTACCCGGGCCTCTGCTGATGACTCAGGCTCCAAGCGTGCGGGTGCCTGCTGACCGAAGGCCGCAGCGGGGCGCATCATGCTCGGCAGCCTATAGGACGTCCCATCTTTCATGACAGCGAGCTCTTTGATGGCCATCCCGGTCTCGCTGGGGATGACCCAGTCGACGAGGTAGCCTCTGATCTCGGCGCTGACCGCGGGCGCCCCTGTCGTCTCCGCTCCTTCGAGGGTTCTGGCAACGACCGGGTCGGGGACGTCCTCAACCGTATATAGCGGTCCAAACTGAAGAACGTTCGCTGGCGTTTCACTCGAGACTGCTTGGCTGGATTCAGCTACAGGTGTCGAGGCAGAACACGCGGTGGCCACCGCGGCCAGAAGCAGCGACCCTACGATCATGACTCCTCGAGCAGCGTATCGATTCACGATGCACCTCCTTGGAACCCCGTCGTATGGAATCGCTCCACCGAACGTGATTGCGCTTAACCCGTGCGCCTTGCGCTCCCAGAATACGACAAACTGTGTCGCATCAGAAGCGCTGGTTCGGTGCGCACCTCCTTCAACTCCGGTCCACGCAGCACGGTCATGCTCTGGCTGCGCCCTTCACAGCGGCGACGAAGGCTTCCGCCTCCTCGACCCGGTCTCGCGGGACCGTCGTGGAGTACGCGAGATCCGGCGATTCGAAGATGAGGGTTGCGGAAACCGTTCGGGGGATACTGTCGTCGCCGCTCTCACGTTTGACAGACGACCCGAAAAGGCCCCCGCCGATGGCTCCGAGCGGACCCGCGATGGCGCCCCCGAGCAGCGCTCCGCCGAGGACGCCTGCCCCGGAGGTCTCGAATCCCGTTCCGCCATGGTCACGCGAGCGGTTCCTAATCACCTCGACTCTCGTGATCGCCTGTAGCCCGAGCACGCCGTCGGGGGTGTGTAGTCCCTCTTCGTCCAGCGCGAGATCCATGAACTTCCGATGCTGAACCATGACTCTCTCCCCTGCCTGCGAACATTCCATCTGCACTCAAGCTAACGTGTTTGCGCGTAACCAGCAACGCGGCCACGTACACTCACAGCCGAGGATACCGTTGCAAGGCCGCGTTGAGTGTTGGCGCGCGGGTGACGGATGAGGTCGGCTCGCTTCACGCGCCGATACGAAGGGGCTCGCGGATGACCTTTCGGGTGCCGAGACGCTCTTCAGCGAGTACGCGATTGGCTTCAAGAACAAGCTCGACAGCTTCGCCGAGATTGGTCCGGGCCTCGTCAAGCGTCTCGCCCTGCGTGTTTGCGCCCGGGAGCTCCTCGACATAGCCGATGTAGCCCTCAGGCACCTGCTGCCGTGAATTCCAGTTTCACGACACATGACCTCCGGTGCTCAATCTAGCATGGCACCCTTGTGAATGCTTAACGTGCTTGCGCTTCAGCCGGCGCTTCACCAGCGTGGCGTGTTTCGGCTTCACCCGCGCGCTTGCGCATCCATTATGCGACACCTTACGCGCGTCGGGTAAAGGCCGGGGCTAGAACGGCCATGGGCCGTGGGCTGCGCTTGGCCTCGATACCGAACAGGCTGAGTGCCACCTCGGACGCGTACTTGTATCCGAGCGGTGAGAGAGGCGTGTGGCTGAGTGAGAACGCCGCCGCTTCGAGATCGTCGTCACTCCGCGTGCTCAGGCGGTGGTGGACCATATAGGTGTAGTCGTTCAGCGTGCCCAGCAAGGACTTGCTTGCGGTCTTCGCGACGATGACTTCACTACACTCCGCCATCTCGCGTTCGTATACGTCTTGCGGCACGCCGAGCAACGCCAGCTGTATGCCAATCGCCTCCGGGAACCGCTGCGGCAGCTTGGCAATCTCACGGCCAGGCATCACAACCGCTAAGTGTGAGTGCTCGCTGATGAGCAGCACGAATCGCCGCTGCGCGACACCGAACGGCTTCGCGTACCAATCACCGAGCACCGTCGTTGAGGGCGGT
>JAURYZ010000061.1 GCA_030653635.1 Coriobacteriia bacterium
GCCGCCCGGCCAAGTCGAGGTCGGTAAGCGGCGTCATTATCGCCACGAGCATCGGGAACTCATCGTCTGGGTAGTCGATCATGAAGCCCGCAGAGAAGGGGAGGAACGGCATCGGTTCGTCGGTGAAGGCAATACTACGCACGCATTCGACTGCCCATCGTTCCACGCCATAGATGCTCCAGAGCCGCCGCAGATCGAGACCAGGAAACAGGGTTCCAACACCGTCTTGCTCCATGCCCTCGCGCCACGATTCGAATCCACATTCGTGCTCGTCCAGCCAGGCCACGATGCGCGCGTCGACCTCCTTGTCACTGACGCCGTCTACCGCCCAGCCGCTCACCTCATCGGCCAGGTCCCGGAACATCTCGACCACAGGTAGCGCGTAGGATGCTGCCTTCAGGCGGCGCATCAGCTCTGAATCAAGTGTCTCGAACATTTCCGGCCGCTCCCTTTCCGAGTATGCGTTTGCCCGCACAGTAGCATCAAGCTCTGACTTCTGGTTGAATATTCCACGGTGCAATCGCGTGGGCGTGTGTCTCTATGCGGATCGCATAATCGTCGCTCGAAGCAGCCGGGGGGCCTGTGAGTGCACTCTATGATCGCCTTCAAGAGCTCCAATCCACGTTGAAGCTCTTGACCGCGGACCTAGTTCACCTGCGTCTGCTTCTGGGCGAGCGCTCAATCGCCGTCGAGCACACGCCGGAAGAGGATGCGTTTCGGCGCTCGTATGTACGCGCCTTCTACGCGCTTGTTGAAGCACTTGTAGAGCAGCAGGCACGCCTTCTCGTTGCCCTCGATGAGGGCGACTTCATCGTTCTTGGGCCGGGGGTCGCAGCCGTTCTTTCGGATACGTCGTACGAGGTGAGGCGCAATGGCACTGTCAGCGCGCGGCCTCTACGCCTCTCTCTGGAGAACAAGATTCGTGCTGTGTACCGTGCTGCCCACGATTCAGTCGATAGCGGTATCGAGGTCGGCTTTGGTGAAGAGGGATGGGAGGCTTTCAGGTCAGCCCTTCAGCTCCTGCATGGCCTGACGCATCCGAAGTCTCCGCACGATTGCCACGTCGAGGAAGAGGACCTCGATGTTGTAGAGCGAGCCGAAGGGTGGTATCAGAAGGCCCACAACGGGTTGACAGAAACCCTTCGGCTTCACAGAGGCCGCGCCCACTGGTGACGGGGCCTCTTGCCTCGGCGTCGAACAGGCGGCGCGGGGGCTAGAATGATGCGGAGCATGGACCACGGCTCATGCCAAACACGTTTGCCGAGACTGAGGCGCGGAAGGGGCATCGATGTTGGAGCGACCAAGCGAGCAGAGATCGCCAGCGGAACTACGTCATGCGGTTGTGGCTACACGCCTTGAGACCAAGCGGGCACGCGCGTCGCTGATCGCGAGCCAAAGCGCCCTCAAGAGCGCACAGCTAGAATTGTCCGACGCAGAAGCGCGACTCTCGCGTCTCGTGTCCGGACGAGGAGAGTGCTTGGCAAGTATTGATGAGAAAGCTTCAGTTCATGAGTACTGGATTGATGTTCCGAGTTACTCAGGCCCTGTTGCGGGCTCCTCCGCTCGCTTGACTCAGTCGGGAGACTTGCACCAAGTTGCACAAGTCGACGGGGATACGAAGGGTGGACTCGGAGGTGCCGTGGCGGGAGGCATCGGTGGGACCCTAATAGGCGGTCCATTGGTTGGCGTCGTCGGCGCCGTCCTCGGCAACAATATGGCACGGAAGACGAAGGTCACGACCACGACACGACAGGTCGATACGCGCAGCGTCGAAATTGAGGTTGCGGGGCCAGGATACGCATGGTCCGCCACAGGCTCACTGAGTTCAGCGGGAAACTTCCGACGTTTTCGCGACCAAGTCAACGCCCGCGGCACCGCGACGCAAGACATTGCAGTGGCAGCAGATAGCCTCCGCTCTTGCGTGCAGGAGAGGCACGAAGCGGTCTCGAAGTCGCGCGCCGCACAGTCGCATGCCGAAGAGAGTGTCCGGCTGGCTGATACTCGATATGCTGCCGCTCGAACGGCTCTGGCGGCCAGCGGTCATAGGCGTGCATACGTGCCTATAGCGGCAGCAGCCATGGCCGCGGTCCTCGTTTCATGCATCGCATGTGCGGTGATCGGGTCTCTACTCCCCCCTGACGACATCCAACCGGAGAGGCCCCTGTCCGTTGCAACACCTGAAGGGCCTGCGGCTGAGGCATCAACACCCAGTGCAGAGTTGCCCGCCGAGGTCCCAGCCACGCCCCCAACTGCTCCCAGCGAGCTCGCGCCGGGCGCGGGTGACGCATATGCGGACACCTTCATCAATGAGGTAAAACCGGTGGTCGGAGAGAACTTGGATACCGCGGATGGTGAAGTATTGATGGCTCGGGCCATCGACGCCGACCATAAGCATCCCGAGTGGAAGATGAGCACAGTTCAGATGGACCGTGTCGCAGGCACTGACGTTAGAACATTCGGCTACGCGTTTGGCGACGGCAGCAGTATCACCTTCAACGCGACGCCAGCGGGCGTGCAAGAGGGCCTGAACCTGACCAGAATCTCAATCGACCGCTGAATGCTGTGGGGGACCGCAGCGTGCATGTGCCCTCGCAGCTCGCGGACGCTTCCCGACCGCGTTCGTCATGTTTGAAGCGTTCTGCGATGACCCATCAACCGTTGCGCCATGCGGAGACACATACTAGGTTCCACGCTGTACAAGACCATCCACAATGGCCCACCAACATCTCAGGTCTGGAACCCTCGGGTTCCGGACCTTTGTTGTTTTGGGAGAGTGGCCGCGTTGCGGGGTACATTCTTCGGCAGGTGGTGTCTTGATGAGAGGATGTGCGATGTTGGGGCGAATCAGCCGTTGGGCCGCGGGCGGGATGCTTGCCGTACTACTACTGTTCGGGGCAAGTGCGTGCACCTCGAGTGGCGGCTCCGTTGATAACACTGGCGGTCGCGACGCGGCCGATCCGGCCAAAGCGGTTGTGGACACCAAGTGCTC
>JAURYZ010000069.1 GCA_030653635.1 Coriobacteriia bacterium
TATGTCATGCTCGTTGCTGGCGCCTTCATGATCGTCATGGGGCTCGGGATGACAGGCAAGTTTCCATGGGCCGCTCGTCTGAGCCCTCGCCCGCCACAATTCCTGATGGCCGCTCTTTCGAATACTCGCCGCAAGGCCAACGCCGATGCCGATGCGGGCGAAAGTACGCTCGCGACGCCAATCAGCTTTGGGCTTCTCACTGGTCTCATGCCCTGCGCGCCTCTCATGGCCGCCCAACTGGTGGCCGCTGGAACCGGCAGCGTGCTCGGAGGTGGAGTCGCGATGTTGGCATTCGGCATCGGCACATCTCCGCTCATGCTGGTCTTTGGCACGGCGTCCAGCCTTCTGCCGAAGCAACTCAAGCAGAAAATGATGTCCGTCTTGGCTGTCGTCGTGATCCTGTTCGGTGGGGTGTACCTCAATCGCGCCGCTATGCGCCTCGGCTCACCGATCACCTTGAACACGGTGAGACAGACTGTCCTTGGCACCCCCACGCTCAGCGACGTCACAGACGCATCGTTCACTGAGGGTCCTGATGGGATCGTTGAAGTACCGCTGACGATCGAAAATGTTCAGTTCTCCCCGTCCGTGGTGCAGATTCCAGCAGACAGGCCGGTGCGTTTGATCGTCAACCGCAAGGAAGACAATGCTTGTTCGGACCAGCTCTCTATCCCACAGCTGGGCGTCACGGTCGACCTCACCCCGAACGGTGTCACGACCGTCGAGCTTCCAGCGAGCAAAGCAGGGCAGTACACCCTCACTTGCGGCATGGGCATGATGTCCGGCCAGCTGTCGGTGGGAACAAACATCGCATCTACGGGCACGGGATCACCAATGCCATGGGCGCTGTTCACCCTAGCCTCTGTCGGCGGGGCCGCGTGGGTCGGTCGAGACCTCAAGCGCTTAAGCAAGGCCACACCCTCGCGCCGCGCGCGTGCGGCCCTCACCGGGCTTAGCCCCAAGCAACTTGGCCTAGCCATCGTCCTGATTGGCTTCGTGTCTGTGCTCGGAGTCGTGCTCAGCACTGGTGTCCGCTGATTCAAAAAACCGAACCGAAAGGATTCAAGCCATGAACACTATCACTCTAAAGACCTCCGGAATGCACTGCCCTTCGTGCTCGATGCTCATTGAGATGAACGTCTCCGACCTTCCGGGTGTCGAGTCCGTCAAGGCCTCGCATGCGGAGGGCAGCACGGTTGTGACCTACGACCAAAATCAAGTCGATGCGAGCCGCATCGAGTCCGAGATCCGTGCCGCCGGCTACGAAGCCGAGACCGTTTCCTAGTGATACCTGAGACAAAGGGAGAACCCATGAGCAAGCACAGGAACCACAGCCAACACACCAATGACATTACGAAGATTCCCGCGAAGTCCACCGCGCACGCCCCATCCGGGCATTCGAGTGCCAGCAAACCCCAGTCCCTGACTGAAAGCAGCGATTCAGCCGTCGCAGCAGCGGTCAAACCGAACACCAATGTGCGGATGGTGCTGATGTTTGTGCTGGTCTTCGCCGCGTTCTTTGGCGCTTACCGCTTCGCCCAGGCGGTGGGTTCAGCCACAGCTGACCAGACCACCGGGGTGATCGGTGCTGTGGCGCAGGCGAGCTCAGCTATCGGATCCGCGACGGGTTCAGGCGGCGGAGGAGGCTGCTGCGCTGGTGGCAGCGGTGCGCCCATTGAAGGGGCTGCGACCGTCGAAGGCGGGGTCCAGAAGATATCCGTCGACCTCTCGAGTGGTAGCTACAACCCGAACGTCATCAAGCTCAAGGCTGGAGTTCCCACTGAAATCACCTTCGGCCAGAGCAGCGGATGCACGGCTGAGGTCGTCTCCAGTGATCTCGGCTTCCAGGAAGACCTCACCGGCGGGCCCAAAGTAGTGAAGCTCCAGGGTCTCGCTGCAGGCACGTACAACTTCGCGTGCAGCATGAACATGGTCACCGGTCAGATTGTCGTCGAATAGCCCGTAAAGGAGGCTCCAAAATGTTCAGTGCACCACTCAAAGAGGTCTACCGCATTGATACGAGCGACTTTGAGTGTCAGTCAGTCGCAGCCCTTGCGGCAATGAATATACTCGAAGTCGAGGGTGTCGAAGCCGTGACAGTAGGCCGCAACGGAACGCTGCTGGCTGTTACGAGCGCCCATCGAAACCTGCGAGACGACATCATACGAGCGGCCGTCACTTCCGGCCTGGATCCTCTGCGCGTCAAGACGGTCGATCTTGAGCGCGGCTTCGATCCCGATCCGCTCTCTGTGTCCGAGGCGGAGGCTCTCAGACTTGTCGAGCCCCCGAAAGAACCGGTCCGTGCCGTCATCGAGACCGTTCAGCGACTGCGTGTCTCGGTCACTGACGGCTACGACCCGGACACCATCATCATCAACGCTGGCGTACCAGTAGAGATTGAGTTTTCAGAGGCCCACGGATGCCTTGGCACCGTGGTCTTTGACGGACTCGATATCGAATCGAACCTGGAAGACGGTGGCGCAGTGGTCAAGTTGCCTGGGCTGGAGTCCGGCACCTACAGCTTCCGGTGCGGCATGGACATTGTCCATGGCAACCTGATTGCGGAATAGGAGAGCGAAGTGAATACAACAATCACGAAGCAGGTCTATCGAATCGGAGTCCAGGGCATGGACTGCGCTTCGTGCGAACAGCTGCTTCAAAAGCGCGTGCTCCAGGTCTCAGGCGTTTCTGCGGCATTCGCAGATGCCCACGCCGGCTCGTTGAGCATTTACGCCCAAGCGGATGTCTCGACCGAGGCGATCGTGGCCGCGATAGTCGAAGCCGGCTTCACCCCTGATGCCCTGGGCGATAGCGAGGCACTCGCACCCGTCGTCGACCTTCTGCCGACGACTGCGGTGCTTGGTCTGAGCGAGTTGGTAATCGCCGAGTCGACTCCGGCAAATGTGGCGACTCATTTCGCCACTCTCGACGCGACGTTCGCGGTCAGCGGCATGACGTGCTCGTCGTGCGCCGGGGTCATCGAAAAGGTCCTCAGCAAGACCGAAGGCATCTCCTCGGCGACAGTGAATCTCGCCACCGAGAAGCTCGCCGTAACGTACGATCCGGCAATCATCGACGTCGATGGCGTCGCCGCGAAGGTGAAGGCCGCCGGCTACACCGCTACGCAGCTCGGGGCGCCCGCAGTCGCTTCCACGACAGTGGGCCGCGTCACCCTCGGTCTCATCGGCATGACGTGCTCTTCGTGCGCTGGCGTGATCGAAAAGACGCTCGGGAAGATGCCGGGCGTCAGCGCAGCGACGGTCAATCTGGCCGCGAACACCGGTGCGGTCGAGTTCGATCCTGACCTCGTTGGCATCGACGACCTCATCAAGGCTGTGAAGAGCGCCGGCTACGACGCTGTCGTGAAGGTCGAACATGTACCGGGCGCCGAGGCGACAGTGGACGTGCAGGCCGAAGCGCAGGCCAAGGCGCTCAAGCACGAGCAGAACCTGTTCGTCTTCGCGCTCGCGCTCTCGCTGCCCGCATTCCTGATCTCGATGGTTCCCCCATTTATGACCGTATACCCGGAGCTTGTCGCCACATGGCTCGCAACTGTCTTTGGCGGCGCGTGGGACCCGGCCATGGTGCTGAAGTACGTCGCGTTCGCGCTCGCTACCCCCGTGCAGTTCTACGCCGGCGCTCAGTTCTACCGCGGCTTCTGGCACGCGCTCAAGCGCCGGAGCGGCAACATGGACACGCTCATCGCGATCGGCACATCGGCGGCGTACTTCTATAGTGTCGCCGCGACGTTCATCCCGTCGCTTGAGTCACAGCCGGTATTCTACGAGACCGCCGCACTGCTCATAACCTTCGTACTCCTCGGCAAGTTGCTCGAGGCGGGCGCAAAGGGCAAGACCTCTGATGCAATCAAGAAGCTCATGGGCCTGGCAGCCAAGACCGCTCGCGTCGTGCGCGGCGGCGAGGAGCTCGACATCCCCGTCGAGCAGGTCGTGGTCGGAGACGTCATCATCGTCCGCCCGGGTGAGAAGGTCCCCGTTGACGGCAAGCTGACGGAAGGGTCGTCGGCTGTGGACGAGTCCATGCTCACCGGTGAGTCGATCCCCGTCGAGAAGCACGTGGGCGACAGCGTCATCGGTGCCACGATGAACAAGCTCGGCAGCTTCAAGTTCCGCGCCACCAAGGTCGGTTCCGACACCGCGCTCGCGCAGATCGTCAAGCTCGTTGAGGACGCTCAGGGCTCCAAGGCACCCGTCCAGCGATTCGCCGACAGCATCAGCGCTGTCTTCGTACCAGCCGTGCTCGCGGCTTCATTCATCACTTTCCTGGTTTGGCTGTTCGTGGTTCCCAACTTCGTGGATGCCTCGTTCTACGCGAGTGTGACCCCGTTCGTGAAGGCGCTGCTTGCCGCTACCTCCGTCATCGTCATTGCCTGCCCGTGCGCACTCGGCCTTGCAACACCAATGTCTATAATGGTTGCAATGGGAAAGGGCGCAATGGCAGGCGTGCTTTTCAAAAACGCAGAGGCAATAGAAGTGATGAGAAAAATTGACACGCTTGTAGTGGATAAGACAGGAACCCTTACCGTAGGCAAGCCTAAACTAATAA
>JAURYZ010000073.1 GCA_030653635.1 Coriobacteriia bacterium
GGGCGAGGCCGGTCGCCTGCTCGGGCGAATCGGGGACGAGCGCATCGATGGCAACGACGACGCCCTGATTGTCCATAAACACTACATCCAGCGCGTAAGGCACGTCTTTGATGCTGAACGAACGCACTTTTTCGTCGGGCCAGACGAACAGCATCCCTCGCGCCGCTTCTTGGCGATCGTGCCCCTGAAGACCCCGGGATCGCACACTGGCCGATTGCGCCACAAGCGGACGCAGCTCGGCGAGCGGAAACTTCACCACTGCCTGCGACTGAACGCATCCAAACACGCCCGCAAGTAGTACGACCAGCAGCGCGAGCAACACCGCTGCCCGTGAGGCGACCGAGATGCGACGCCCTAAGCGCGTGTCGCTACGCATCGGCCCACGCAGGGACCATGTCCCCCGCCTCTCGCATCCGGGCGCGAAGCGCGCGAGCGTCAGGCACCAGTTGCCCTAGATGCGCCCAAAAGCCCGGGCCATGCCCCCGCTCTTGGACATGCGCCAGCTCGTGCATGACCACGTAGCGCGCAAGTGCCTCGGGCAAGAACACGAGATTGCGGTTAAGCGAAATCGTACCTGCCGAGGAGCAGCTCCCCCACCTGGTCTTTTGAAAGCGCACGCTTACGCGGCTGTACGGGATGTCCGTCGCCTTTGAGCACTGCTCAAGCAGCGCCGCCAGCCCCGTGTGCGCGGCGCGGTCGCGCCAACGGCGTAACGCGCTCAGACACGCGTCGGCATCAGCGACGTTCCCGGTTACGTGAAGCGATGGGCCGTTGGCGCGAACGCGGACGGCACCACCCGAGGCACTCTGTCGATACTCGACCACCCACGTCGCGTTTAAGGCGGGAAGTTCGATCACGCTCGGGAGAAGAGCCTCGGGTGGCGCCGTCAAGGCCCTCCGCCGCGCCTCAGTCGCTGCCAGGTGCGAGATCGCCCATTCGCGGCGGTGGGCCACCGCGCGCGCAGCCTCGCGGGTCGCGACGTGTTGCGGCAACGTGACCACGAGCCCATCACGAGCCGAAACCGTCAGGCGTATGCGGCGGGCGCGGGCGCTCATGCGCACCGTGTAATCCGGCAGCCCGGACTCAGACACGGCGAACCCTCCATGCGTTGTGGATGCGCGGGTTTCGCGCAAAATCCTCGGGAATGGTGGACGGGGTGATGTCGGTGGCCACAAGGCCCTCCTCGGCAAGTCCGGCGTGATCCATCGCAAATGTGCGCAGATTGTCCGAGAACAGGATCTCCCCTGCGGGCGCGAGCAGACCCGCGACCGCCGAGAGCAGCTTTACGTGATCGCGCTGGACATCGAAGCTCGCATCCATGCGTTTGGAGTTCGAGAAGCTCGGGGGGTCGCAGAAGATAAGGTCGAACAGGCCATTTCGCCGGGCCGCGGCGGTACGAAGCCAGGTGATGACGTCGGCGCGCACGCGCGTGTGTGCGGCACCGGTCATGCCATTCAGGCGCATGTTGCGCTCGGCCCAGTCAAGGTAGGTCTGCGACATGTCCACCGTAAGCGTGGAGACCGCGCCTCCCGCCGCTGCATGCACGGTGGCCGCGCCTGTGTAAGCGAACAGGTTCAAGAAACGCTTGCCTAAAGACTCGGCCCGCAGCAGCTCGCGAGTGGGCCGGTGGTCCAAAAACAACCCCGTGTCCAAGTAATCCGAGAGATTCACGGCGAACAGAAGGCCGCTTTCAGAAACGGTGTTGAACACGTCCCTGCTTTCTTGGCGCACATACTGCTCGCTGCCCTTCTGGCGGCGCCTGACCTTGAGAAAGACGTCCTCGGGCTGCACGTCCATAGCCTCAGGGATGGCCTCAACGATCTCGGCGAGCCTGCGCTTTGCCGCATCGGCGTCGATGCTGCGAGGCGGAGCGTACTCGGCCACGTGCACCCAGCGGCGCCCTTGGTCTGGACCGGCACCGGTGTACAGGTCGACTGCGGCCGAGAACTCGGGCATGTCCGCGTCGTAAAGGCGATAGCAGCTGACATCGGCTTTGCACGCCCACTTGCTCAGGCGCTTGGAGTTCTTGATAAGCCGATTGGCGAACATCGACTCGGCCGGTACAGGCGTCGCTTCATCAGGAATCACGACGGGCGCCGCGGAGGTGTCCATCACGCTCACAAGTGCGGGAATCGCGCCGTTGTAGACCTCATACGTCTGGTCAACCGACAGCCCGAAGTCCGTAGCCGGTGCTTCTTGGCCTGTGATGGTCACGACACGCCAGCCTTCGAAGCGATCGCGCAGCACCTCACCTGTTGCCCCGAACAGCTCATGTGCGGCGGCCGAGTCGCCGAGTCGCACACCGTAGGGCGGATTCAGGGCCACTAGCCCAGGGGTGTCCCCGAACGGATGGATTCTTCGCGCGTCAGCCTGCTCGACAATGACCAGGCCCTCAAGGCCAGCGCGTTTGATGCACCCGCCAGCAAGCGAGACGGCCCGAGGATCGATGTCTCGACAGCGTATCGGGGGCATATTCTCGCGCCCGACCTCTGCGCGATCGTCGGCGTTGTCGAGCAGTCCGTCCCAGATGTCCGCATTGTGCCCGAGCCAACCATCAAATCCCCAATACGAGCGCAAGATTCCCGGTGCGACGTCGCCGGCCATGAGCGCCGCCTCGATAGCAAGGGTGCCCGAACCACACATGGGATCGAGGAAGCCCCCGCCCTTAGCCGCGATCTGTGGCCATCCAGCGAACATGAGAACCGCCGCGGCCAGGTTCTCCTTGAGGGGAGCTTCGACCTGCATGCCCTGCTCGCGATAGCCCCTGCGGTGCAAAGCGGAGCCCGCAAGGTCGATGCTGATGACCGCGCTACGGGAGCGCGCCGCGACATTCACGCGCAGATCCGGCGCGACGGTGTCCACGTTCGGACGCCGACCCTCAAGCTCGCGGAATCGGTCAACAATCGCATCTTTGACCTTGAGCGCACCATATTTGGTGTGAGTGATTGGCGAACGGGAGGAGGTGAACTCGACGGCGATCGTGCCGTCCACGCTCACGTGCTCCTCCCATGGCAAAGCGACCACGGAGTCGTAGAGCTCCTCGGCAGACCCGGCGGGCACCTCAGTGATGCGCACGAGTACCCTAGCTGCGAGTCTCGACCACAGACATGCGCGATACGCGGTCGCGAGATCACCGGCGAAAGACACGCCCGCGCGCGCGGCGCGCACGTTTTGGGCACCAAGCGAGCGCAGCTCCTCGGCGAGGAGTGCTTCAAGGCCCAAAGGGCACGGAGCGAAGAGCGTGAGAGGGATATTCATGCGGCAACCCTAGCATACGTGGTGCTAGGAACCACCCATCGCTGAGTCGATTTGCGCTCGCGCGGCGTCGCTCACGGCCGCAGTTCCGCCGAAACAGCGCACTTTGACGATGCTCGTCCGGCGCGCGGCAAGCTGCCCGGCGACCCCGGCGTTAAGTGAGCCCGGGTGTGTTAGAAGCAGCATCGAACCCGTTGCGCCTTGAGCCACGCCGCCTGCAAGCGCATCGGCATATGACAGGCCCGTGGCGATTCCGAGGTTTCTCCACGAAAGGCCCAGGCCCTGCGAGTGCTGAGCCAGCGCGAGTGCCGTCTCGTAGCGATTGGCACCCGAGATACGCTGCACCGTGATGTCCAACGCCTCGATCTGGGCTGTGGCGGTCGCGCCCACTGCGCTCATGCCGCCGATGATCCACGCCCTATCCACCCCAAGCTCCCCCATCGCCTCAGCGGTGCGCGTCGGAAGCGCACTTTGGGCCGAGAGCAGTATCGGGCGACCGGAAGTGTAGGCTGCGGGCGATGCAGCGAGCGCGTCGGGGAAGTCGGCGCCCGGGGCCACATACACGCCGTCGACGGCGCGACCGGCAGCCAGAAGCCGCGTGCGGGTCTCGCTTGCCACGAGCGCGGCGGTGTCCCAACGGTCGGTCCCGCCGATGCGCTGCACCGTGACGCCAGGGATGGCGTCGACGGCGTCCGCGACCGCGGTAGCTACCGAGGAACCCCCACCCAGCAGATAGACCTTGGAGACGTCGAGTCTGTCTATCTCGGCGCGGATGACCTCGGGAAGGGTGTCGGGGAGCGTGAGCAGCACCGGGCCGTCGACAGCACCTGCGAGTGCGGCCCCACCTAGGGCGTCGGGCCAGTTCTCGCCGGTCGCCAGCACAACGGCACCGGCGTCTCCGGCTCTCGGGAACGCCACCCACGAAGACTGTACACAGGTCTCGTAACGCGACTGGCCGTACACCGGCTGAATGGTTTCGAGGTAGTCATCGTCGACGTTGAGATAGCGGTATGGAGAAAATCCGGTCTCCCCCCAGAAGGGGTATGTGATGTTCGCCATGACCGCGCCCGCGCCCGAGCTGCTTTCGTGATACCCGATGTAGCGCGTGTGGGCCGGATCGGCCCAACCCACGAACAGGACCGCATGCCCATAAGCCGCGCCCAGTTGGTCCTTTGGACGCAAGATCATGTCGCCTGGCTGTAGCTCCTCTTTGGCGATGGGCACAACGAGCCCCGGAGCATCCAGGTCCGCTGTGGACAACGACAACGGCAGGCCGTTTCGCGAGAGCACCCAGCACATCGAGAGAAAGCCCGAGCAGTCCTGGCGGTAGCCCTCGAAGTAGGTGCTTTGGCTGTAAGGGACGGCGCGGTCGATCCAACTCTTGCCGCGCGACGTGATCGTCGTGCGAGAGACGGCAAAGACCGAACCTGCAAAGGACAGCACGAGAAGGGCGACCAGAACGGTCGCGAAGATGACGCGCATTGTGCGATGAGTACTGCAATTCCGTGTCGGCACTTCGGACTCCTGGGCACGGCGGCTACGACTACTGTTCGATTATCGGCGCTTCGAGTCATGAACTGAGCGACGCGCGTCACACTCCACTATCCTAACGCGCTTACTTGTCCGATGCGAACCCCTCGACCACGTAGGTGCCCGAACGCGAGTCCTTGTGGAGCGCGAGGTATCCGAGCTTCTGTGCATCTTCGAGCATCTGGGTGAACGAGCGGTAGCCCGCTCCGGACTCCGTGAACGACGGCTGCTTGCGCTTGATGGTGTCCTTCACGAGCGACGAGTGCATCACTTCGACGTTCTCGCGCTGCAGGGCTTCGATCGTCTCGAACAACAACTTGAACGCGTCGCGCTTCTTCTTGGGCACATCCAAGGCCACGGCCGGCGCCCCTGTGGGAGTACCGATATCCTCGTAGTAGATGAACTCGTCGCAGTTTGCGGCGAGCAGGTCACTGGTTGAGTCCTTCATGCCAAGACCGATGACGCTCTTGCCGTTCTCTTTGAGCTTGCTCACCAAAGGCGTGAAATCGGAGTCACCAGAGACCACGACGAACGTGTCGATGTGCATCTTTGCATAGGATAGTTCCATCGCATCCACAACGAGCTTTATGTCAGCCGAGTTCTTGCCGGTCATTCCGCGCTCGGGTATCTCGACCAGCTCAATGCCCAGTTCATGCAAGGGTGTGACGTAGTTCTGAAAACGTCCCCAGTCGGCATAGGCCTTCTTAGCAACGATCTTGCCCTTCTCAACGAGCCTTTCGAGCACCCGCTTCATGTCCAGCGGCGTTGCCGGCCCGGTGCTCTTGGCTCTGCCCCGACCCCCACGATTGTTCTTCTCCGCTCCGAGCGCGAGATTCTCGAAGTCTATGAATACGGCGAGCGAGTGCGCCTCGTCAGCCATGTTGATCCCCTCTTGTGTGGCGCGGGCCGTTTTCCCTGCGCTCCAGAAAAGATTCTACCACCGCTGGTCACAGCGGTATCCTTGGCCGCCGATGTCGAGACCCTGTCCCCACTCTAAGCTCCTAACGCTTGCCGACAAGCGCCAGAGGCTCCTGCGGTGGGTACGAACACACAAACTCGATGAAACGTTTTCGTCAGGAGCAAACATGACCGAACAGAAACTTCAGATGTACTGCACGCCTTGGTGCGGTGATTGTCGCGCGGCCCGCCAGTGGCTTGAGTCACGGGGAATCGAGTACGAGGAGATAGACGTCTCGAGTGACCTGGGCTTGCGCGAGAAGGCTGCGGCTCACAACAACGGCGCACTCCACACGCCCACTTTCGAGTACGGGGAAGCTGTGTGTGTCGACTTTAGGCCTGAGCATCTGTGTAAGATCATGGGCATCGAGTACCGATGAGATCGCACTGTCCTGACAAAAAGCGATTGGCCCGTCTGGGCAGACGGGCCAATCAAAGTCAGGGTG
>JAURYZ010000082.1 GCA_030653635.1 Coriobacteriia bacterium
TCCGCCAACATCGCAGACACCTACGCCTTGGCTCAGGCCGCTGGCACGCGCGTGTGTGACTTCGGCGCCGTGGCCAAGCGTTTGTCCGCGTTTGTGGAGAACGGCCAGCTGTCCATCTTCACCAACGGCTGGCTGGAGCACCCGGAGTTCGCGCAGGACATGCCTGCCGAGCTTCACTTGATCGCAGTCGCCCACTATCTCGAGGCTCTCGAGATGCAGGGTGAGGCTACCGCCATCATCGCGATCATGGGTGGCAAGTTCCCGCACTACATGACCTCCGTCAATGGTGGAACGACCTTCGTTCCCACCGAGGAGAAGCTCGATGACGTGATGTTCAGGCTCATGAAGGTCAATGCCTTCGTGCGTGAAGCCCTCATCCCTGACACTCTCGCTATCGCACCGTACTACAAGGCGGCCCTCACCTTCGGTGGTGGCGGCGGCAACTTCTTGTCATGGGGCGTGTTCAACGACCCCAGCTTTGAGCTCAACAACCGCTACCTGCCCGCCGGTTTCTCAGAGGGTGCATCGCTCAAGGTCGAAGACACCGATATCGACAACGTGGCGGAGTACACGAAGCACTCGTGGTACAGCTCCCCCTCCGGTCTGAACCCCAAGGTCGGCGAGACCGTTGCCAAATACAAGGACTACAACGTCGACGACAAGTACTCCTGGGGTAAGGCCGTTCGATACAAGGAGCTTCCGGCCGAGGTCGGTCCGCTCTCGCGTATGGTCGTGGCATACTTGCGTGGTGTGAAGCCGGTTCAGGCACTTATCGACTCCACGCTTGCCGCATTGGGCGCGCCCGGCAAGCCTGAAGTGCTCGTCTCGCTGCTCGGCCGTGTCGCTGCTCGCAACCTTGAGGCTGCCTACGTCGCCGATCTGACAGAACAGTTCCTAAACGAGCTGGTCGCCGCGATCAAGGGTGGCGGAGATCTCAAGTTCTTCCAGCCGCACGACGTCGTCGACGGCGAAGGTGTCGGCCTTTGGGAAGCTCCTCGTGGTTCGGTGGCTCACTATATGACGGTCAAGGGCGGTCGCATCGATCGCTACAACGTCGTGGCTCCCACCACATGGGACATCGCACCTCGCGATGACAACGGCGTCCGTGGCCCGATGGAGCAAGCGCTCATCGGCGTGCCGGTCGAGGAGGTCGAGCGCCCGATGAACGTCGTGCGTGTCGCCCGCAGCTTCGATCCTTGAATCGGTTGTGCGGTTCACGTGATTGAACCCAAAACCGGTAAAGAAGCGTTCCTGCACACCCAGCCGATGGGGGTGAAGTGAGATGTCGCATCCCGCACATTATCGTGAGGCGCATCCCATGGTCTTTGTCCTCACGCACTGGATCAACCTGATCGCGATGATCAGCTTGGCGTTCTCGGGCTTCTACATCCACTACCCGTTCTTCGCGGGCTTCATGGGCGTCGCTCGAGGCATGCACTTCTTCTTCATGTACGTGCTCATCATCAACCTCTCGTTCCGCATCATCGCGGCGTTCTTCGTCAAGGACTCCGTCATGCTCGGCACTCGTGAGCAGAGCACGGACATCAAGAACTGGCTGCCCCAGGCTGCCAACCGCCACCAGATGATCCCGTGGATCAAGTACTACCTGTTCATGAAGAAGGATCACCCGCTCGGCGGGAAGTACGGCGTTTTGCAGAAGATCGCCTACATCGCGACGATCCCGCTCACGTACGTCATGGCGTACACGGGCTTCGCGCTCTACTCTCCCACCGCAAGCTGGGGCTTCTTCCATGCAGGCACACTGATGGTTGGTGGACCGATGAGCATGCGCATCGTGCACTATTTCATGATGTGGGCGTTCATCGTATTCACCGCAATCCACGCGTACCTGGCCAATGTTGAGGGCTTCGCGCCCTCACGCCTGATCTTCGTGTGGAAGGAGTCGGAGGGCATTCACTTCGACCCCAAGACCGGCAAGGCCACGGGCGGCGGTCACTAGTCGCCAGCACTTGCAAAACGACGAGGGCCTCGGGAAACCGGGGTCCTCGTTTCATTCTCCGGTCAGGCTCGCCTGCAGTTGCTCGCACGGGCAGGACGGAATGCTAGGATGTCGAAGTACAACAGCGTAGAGGTCCTCGGAACACCCGCCGGCTGATAGTCGGCACGATCACGGGGCGCGGCCACACCAGCCGCGAGGGGTCGAAAAGGGTAGTTAGCCACCGAGAAACTCGTTGGACCTCGCTGGTATTCCGGCGCACCGTCCATACGATCAGAAAAGAGCCCTCGATGCTCTCTGAGCGCGCGATTACCGCTGCACTGCGCCTCCTTAACAAAAGCTACCTGGCACAGCGTCCTATCGACTGCGATACCCTCCCAGGCCCCGTGCCTGGACATGGGTACGTCCTTTACGCCCACGTCCCTTTCTGTGAGCGACTCTGCCTGTATTGCTCGTTCAATCGCTTTCTCTTTCGCGAGGATCGTGCACGCGCATATTTCAAGCACCTTCGCGCCGAGATGCGAATGGTTGCCGATCTTGGCTACCAGTTCCCCTCTTTGTACATTGGAGGCGGCACCCCGACCATCTTGCTCGATGAGCTCACAGAGACCATCGATCTGGCAAACTCCCTCTTCTCGCTGAGCGAGGTGTCCTGCGAGACCAGCCCCAATCATCTGGGACCCGAGCTCGTGGATGCGCTCGCTGGAAGGGTGGACCGTCTCTCTGTTGGTGTGCAGAGCTTCGACGAGGGTCTTCTTCGGCAGATGGATCGGTTCGAGAAGTACGGCGACGGTGACACCCTGTTCGACCGGTTGTCTTCGGTTGCCGGGAAGTTCCACTCTCTGAACGTGGACATGATCTTCAACTTCCCATCGCAGACGACCGAGATACTGCGACGCGACATCGCGATGCTCAAAGACACCGGGTGCAACCAGGCCACCTTCTACCCACTGATGGCCTCGCCGAAGAGCCGGATCGAGATGGCCAAAGCCGTCGGGCACATCGACTACCCGCGAGAGGCCGTGTATTACCGGATCATCAACGAGGAGATGTCCGACCAGTACGTCCCGACCAGCGCTTGGACGTACTCACGCGATGCGGACAGCATGATTGACGAGTACATCGTGGACTTCCCCGAGTACCTCGGCGTCGGATCCGGTGCGCTGTCATTTCTGGGCGGGCGCATCTGGGGCAACACCTTCTCGCTCAATGAGTACGGCCGGCGCATCGAGTCCGGCCTCATGTCTGTGGCCAAACGAGGCAAGCCTTATGGGCGCATGGCGCTTCTGCGCTATCGGTTTGTGACCGACCTTTTCGGCCTGCGGCTGGACAAGGAGCGCTTCAAGCAGGATCTGGGCGTTTCGGTTGATCGAGGGCTCTGGGCTGAGCTGGCGTTCATGACGGCGGCTGGCGGGATTGCCACCAACACGAGCGAAGAGATCACGCTTACCGAGAAAGGCCGATACCTTCTCATGGTGATGATGCGAGAGACACTCGCCACATCGAACGATTACCGGGACAA
>JAURYZ010000089.1 GCA_030653635.1 Coriobacteriia bacterium
GCATTTGCTCTGCGGACGATGTGCTTCTGCCACTGCACCTTGCCACCATGGCGCAATCCATCGACCAGCATCCTGGCTACGATATCCTCTCGTGCAACGGCTACTATTGGCATGCAGACGGAGTCCGGCAGATCGTCTACCCTCCTCGGATTGGTGCGGTAAGCGAGTCATGGTCACTTGAGGATGTCTTGAGGGCTTGCTTCTTCAGTGTTGGTGCATGCTATCGACGGGATCTGTTCGATACCGTCGGTGGTTACCCTGAAGGCGCGTTCGGTGAAGACTACATCTTCTGGATGCGCGCAATGGCGCATGGAGCCAAGCACCTGTATGTCTCGGAGGCCCTAGCACTTCACCGGATATCGGCGACCCAGAAGTCCGCGGATCTGCGCGCGTCGTACGAATCCGACATCGAATCGATTGCCTCAGTCATGTCCTCGGGGCAACTCAGTGTGGAGCAGATGCGAGTGGCGCGCGCAGCGATTTGGCACCGTAGGCGCATGATCTTTGGGCTCAGACCGTTCGGCGGCCTCGCGCTCAGGCTTCTGCGGCTTCTTCGTTCGGGCCTCCAAGATGCGAGGTCGCGATGACAAGGAAGATGAAGGTGCTGATTATCGCGAGCTGGTATCCGTGCCCGAGCGTACCCACCGCTGGCATTTTCATCCAGCGACAAGCAGTCGCGCTTGCGAATTTGTGCGATGTCGCCGTGCTGCATGTGAATGTCGGGGCTTCGGCGAATGAGTCGCTCCCAGTTACAGAACAAGGCATTACTGTCGCGCGCTCGGGCATCACTTCGACAGGTCTGTATGCTCGGTACTTCGGCTACCGCCGAGCCGGGCTCATGGCGTTCGCGAAACTCGTCGAATCATGGGGCATGCCGGACATTGTCCACGTCCAGGCTCTTTGGCCAGCCGCGCTTGTCGCGCGCGCAATCAACCAACGGTGGGGAATCCCATACATCGTGACGGAGCATTCCGAGGAGTATCTTGCCCAAAGCCGTCGGCGCCTCGTAAGGACACCGGGCATGCTGCGATTTCTCCTGCGGCCGCTTGCGCAACGGGCTTCCGCGACCATAGCGGTAAGTCGCTATCTCGGTGATCGTTTGGTGGAGCTGGGCCTAGCGGATAATGTGGCAATCATCCCGAACGCCCTGTCGTCGTGTAAGCCTGCATCGCCTGTCGTGACTGCACCGCACGTCATCGCTCACGTTTCGGTAATGGGTCCTGCCAAGAACCTGCCGACGCTATTGCATGCAATCAAAGACGTGATGGCGCGTCGTAGTGACTTCTTGCTCCGTCTCGTCGGTGACGGTGAATGTCGCGGCGAAGCGGAGGGGTTGGCTGCTTCACTCGGCCTAGGAGATGTGGTGGAATTCGTAGGTTCCAGGTCCGCTGACGAGGTCCATGACCTCTACGCCCAATCAGCATTCACTGTAGTCAGCAGCACTCACGAGACCTTTTCGGTCGTTGCTGCGGAGTCCCTGATGTGTGGTCGCCCAGTTGTGTCGACTCGCTGCGGGGGGCCGGAGGAGTTTATCACTCCGGAGGTTGGACGACTTGTCGCGGCGGGAAGCGGCGAAGCGCTCGCTGATGGGATTGATTGGATGCTCGACCATTTCGCGGAGTATGATCCGGCTTCCTTGCACGACTACGCACATGGGCGTTTTTCGCATGATGCGGTTGCCCGGCAAATACTCGCTGTATATCGAGGTGTGCTCAATGTCAGATAGGGTTCCTCGCTTCTCAATCACAATCCCGGCATACAACGCAGCCGAGACCCTCGCCGAGACGATAGCGTCTGTCCAAGCGCAGACGCTCGGTGACTGGGAAGTCGTGGTCGTCGATGATGGCTCCAGTGATGCGACGAGTGCTATCACAACGGAGTTCATGCGGCAGGATCAGCGGATCAGGCTTGTTTCCCAGGAGAATCGTGGATCCGGCGGTGCATACAACACAGCGGTCCGCAACGCTCGAGCCGATCTGATTGTCATGCTCTCCGCTGATGATCTTCTCACGCCGGAGCACCTCGCCAACATAAGCGCTGCGGAGGAGCTCCGCCCGGAGGCCTCGATATTCACGGTCGGCGGATGGTACGAGTATGAAGATGGCACGCGTGATTCAGAGTCATTGCACCTTCGTTGGGAGAAGCCGGATGGATGTAGCCTGGGCGAACTACTTTCCGCCTGCTTCTTTGGAACCGGCGCGGTTTATCGTCGACAGGTGCATGAGACCGTCGGTGGTTTTCGCGAGGACATCTACGCAGAGGACTACTTGTTTTGGTTGATGGCGATGGCGCACGGGTTCAAGCATCACTACGTCAATCACCCCCTTGCGGTGCACCGCCGCAATTCTGAGCAGAAGTCAGCCGACGCAATCAAGATGCGCCGCGCCGACGTCGACGCCATTCGGGTCGTCGTGGGCAGCGGCTTGCTTACCGACACTCAAATGCGCGCGGCGACCCATTCGTTGCGGCGGCTCCGAGCCAACCTTGTTATCAGGTCACTGCTCGCGCGCGGCTTCGGAGAGGATCGATCTCAGCGCCTCATTGACTGGCTTCGCGGATTGAGTTCAGGGCATCAGACATGAGCACCCCTCACATCTTGTTCGTGGATGACTACCCAGAATTGCTGGTAGGAGGCGGCGAGCATCACCTCTTAAGGCTCGCTCGAGGCTGCAGAGAGTGGGGATATCGGGTCGGAGTGGTTTGCGCGGCGCAGTCCGGTCTGGAGCGCATGGCGAGAGAAGATGGATTCGAGGTATGGCCGGTGCGGATGGGGCGCCTCCATCCGTCCTCCAGTCGGAGGCTAGCCCGATTGTTCAGGCAGGCGGCGCCCGACATCGTTCATGCACACGGTTTCCACGCCACTCTCGCCGCATGCCCGGCTGCCAAAGGAGCGCGAGTGCGTTCGGTGCTGGCAACGGTGCATAGTATGCCCAGCGCGCCTCTCGATTTGAGGCCCGGGGTTCTTGGGCGCCTTGAGTTCGCGATTCGCTCGTCGCTCTATCGTCGCGTAGCCCGCCATGTCGACCGATTCATCTGTGTCGTGGATGCAGCACGAAGTGACTTGATCCGGATGGGCCTTGATGCCGGTAGTATCACCGTGATTTCGAACGGGATTCCCAATCCTGCGGTCGATGTAGTCCGCGCAGAACGTCCCGACACTGCGCAGGTCCTAATTGGGTCGGTCGGCCGACTGGAGTCCGCCAAGGGTTACGAGTATTTGGTCGATGCCGCCGACATCGCACTCCAGAGTTCTGGCGCCGATATGAGATTCCAACTAGTGGGTGATGGGAGCACACGAGAGGCGCTGCGCAGCCAGGCGGCAATGCTGGGTCTTGGTGGCAGTTTTGAGTTTTCGGGGTGGTCCGCAGAACCTCTGTCGAGCATCGCTCGGATGGATATATATGTATGCCCATCGATAACAGAGACCACGAATCTAACGGTTCTTGAGGCGATGAGTTTGGGTTTGCCCGTCATCGCAACTCGCGTCGGCGGGCTCCCTGAAGCCGTGCTGGATGGCGAGACGGGCTATATAGTGCCATCGCGACGGTCCGACCTGTTGGCACGGAGAATTGTCGAACTCGTTGGCGATCCCGAGAAGCGGGCAGCCATGGGTGAGGCGGGGAGGCGTCGATTTGAGTCTCGGTTTACGCTTGAATGTATGCTTGCGGGCCATCGTGAGCTATATCGAATGCAGCTGAGCGGCTGAGCTTCGAGCGATGCGACATCACGCCAATAGCTGGCTTTCGAACAGGTTGCGATAGGCGCCGCCGTGTGCGATGAGTTCCTGATGTGTTCCTTGTTGAACGACGGCGCCATCCTCAAGGACTATGAGTTGGTCAGCCTGAATTACCGTCGCGAGCCGATGCGCGATCACGATGATGGTCTTGTGTCCGCGGAGCAACGCCAGAGCGTCTTGGATGCACGCTTCTGATTCCGAATCCAGAGCACTGGTCGGTTCATCGAGAATGAGTATCGAGGTATCCTCCAGAAGCACTCGAGCCAGGGCAATGCGCTGGCGTTCGCCCCCAGAGAACCGGACTCCTCGATCTCCAAGTTGCGTGTCAAGCCCATCGGGTAGCTCGTATACGAACGAAGCATAAGCGCGTTCAAGCGCGCTTCGGATATCGGTTTCACTGGGAGTGTGGTCAAGCCCGTACAGCAGGTTCTCTCGCACTGTCTCATTGAACAACATGGGGTTCTGGGTGAGGTATCCAATGCCCTTGCGTAAAGTGCCCATATCGAACTCTCGAATATCGACAGCATCGTACGAGATGCTACCAGTGGAAACGTCGCGTAGGCGCGGAAGCAGCTCGGTGAGAGTCGATTTGCCGGCTCCTGAGCGTCCGACGATTGCGGTGAATGAACCTGCTGGAATCGTGATCGACACGCGGTGCAGGACGGTCTGCGCTGCCGTCTCTCCGGCAGTGGGGTGCTGCGAACTTCTGTACGAGAACCCAACATCCTTCAGCACGATTCCGGTCTTCAGGCCCGCAAACGGGATTGAGCCTCGGCGAATGGTGTTGCCGGCAGATGCAGCCGAGGTCAATTCTTGAACCAGAAGCAGCCCCGCCATGTTGGTCGAGATCAACTGTCTGCCTGCGTTGAATTCCTTTACTTTGGCGTTTAGCCGGGTGAGCAAGAACATCAGCAGGCCAAGCTGCGCGAGCGTCATGCCCAATAGCGCGATGCCTATGTACAGAGTCACAAAGACCGAGAGCATGAGAAGCGGGTCCGATGTGACTTCAATGTTCGCGCCGAGTCTTGCCTGTTTCACGGCTATGGCGCGCATAGTCTCCGAAAATCCTTCGACTCGATCTGACTCAGC
>JAURYZ010000099.1 GCA_030653635.1 Coriobacteriia bacterium
GTGCAGCAACCCGAACTTGGGGGGACTGAATGAGACGCGCATTGCCCACGATCGTTGCGTTGTTCGCGGCTGCGCTTCTTCAGGTTGCGGTGGCGCCCAATCTAGCCATTGGGGGAGCTGTACCGAACTTCATGCTGCTCGTAGTCGTGACCTTGGCCCTTACGCAAGGCGCGTCGGCCGGCGCAGCCGCTGGCTTTGTCGCCGGACTCGTGTTCGACTTGCTTGGCGCGGGGCCGATCGGACCGGGGGCGCTCGTGTTTACCGTGGTCGGGCATCTGGCTGGCTCGTTGTCGGCCAACATGTTCGCAGAGGGCTGGCGTCTTCCCACCACGGTGGTACTTATCGCGAGTTTGCTCACGGAGCTTTCGTACGGTGCCGTTCTCGCGGTTTTGGGACAAGGGGAGCCGTTCTGGAGCACTTTCGTCGCCGTCATGCTGCCGACCGCAGTCTATAATGGCGTTCTAGCTCTGCTCGTATTCCCGTTCTTGGCGCGCTTGTTGCGTCAGGATCGGCAGATGACGACCTTCCGCCGGTTGGGCTAGTCCCCAAACCGTGCCTGTTGCCTTAGCGCCGTGGCATCTCGCCGGGTGTGATACGGAGCCTGATACATGCCCTCATTTCGCCAGGATCTGAAAGGCCGGTTCGCCGTCTTAGCTCTGGTCGTACTGCTGGTTCTCGGTGTTTTGACCTTGCGCCTCTGGAGCATGCAGGTGATCTCGGGCGCCGAGTATACAGCCATGGCCGATGACAACCGTGTGCGCGAGATCACGCTCGATGCACCGCGCGGCAGGATACTGGATAGATACGGGCTTCCGCTCGTTACGAACCGTGCCACCCTCGCTGTCAGTGTCGCTCGTTCTGCACGCGACGACGATGATCTCCTTGGCCGTCTCTCGACCGTGCTGGGCATGCCGGTCGCGGAGATTAAGGAGAAGGTCTCCTCGGTAAAGGAAGAGGCACTGCGTCCTCGTGTAGTGATTATTGACGCAAGCCAGCAGGTCGTTGCGTACCTGTCGGAACACGAGAGTGAGTTCCCGGGTGTCGAGATCCAGGTGATTCCCGAGCGCGAGTACCCGCTGGGGAACATGGCTGCCCATGTTCTCGGCTATACCGGTGAGATTTCCGAGGATCAGCTCGCTGAGCCGGCGTTCGTGGATTACGCGTCGGGTGATGTGGTGGGCAAATCGGGTGCAGAGGCGCAGTTCGAGTCGGCTCTGCAGGGCGACAGGGGATATCGGCGCATCGAGGTAGACGCGAAAGGACAACCCCGCAGGACTATCGAGGAAGTCGAACCTATCGCTGGTCGTGATGTCGTGCTGACCATCGATTCCAACGTGCAGAAGGTCGCCGAAGAGGCGCTCCAGCGCGCGCTCCAGGACGCCCACAAGGACGGTTTCATCAACGCCCGGGCCGGGGCGGCCGTCGCGCTGGACATCAAGACCGGCGAGGTGCTTGCCATGGCGAGCGCCCCCACTTACGACCCATCGCTGTTCCTCGGCGGAATCTCAACGGCTGAGTGGGAGAAGCTCACGGCCAAAGACAGCGAGTACCCCCTGAACAATCGCGCCATTACCGGACTGTATCCTCCAGCTTCGACGTTCAAGGCCATGACCGGACTGGCCGGGCTGCAGTATGGCGTGACCAAGGAGTGGAAGGTCTACGACTGCCAGGGCCGCTGGGTAGGAATGGGCGAGCAATGGCCCAAGTCATGTTGGGATAAATCGGGCCACGGCAACATCAGCTTCCACAACGGAGTCGTGTACAGCTGTGACGTCGTCTTTTACGAAATCGGCTACGAGTTCTACAAGCAAAAGGACGAGAAGCTACAGAGTTTCGCCAAGCAGTTCGGGTTCGGGGCCAAGACGGGGATAGATCTTCCCGGTGAGGCTGCCGGACGCGTCCCTGATGCGGCATGGAAGAGAAGCTTCAATGAGAACTACCCCGAGTACCAAAAGTGGCTACCTGGAGACACCGTGAACCTAGCGATCGGCCAGGGCGACATGCTGGCCACGCCTCTGCAAATCGCTGCCGTTTACGCCGGGATTGCCAATGACGGCAAGGTTATGCGGCCCTATGTCCTCATGGATGTCCTGGACGACAAAGGCCAGGCAGTCAAGTCTACGAAGCCCGAGGTCTCTCTCACCCCGGAGGTCTCGACGGCGAATCTGAATATCATGCGCGGGTCGCTTCGCGATGTGATTACCGACGGAACCGCCCAGGGGGCGTTTCGTGGTTTCGCCTCCACAGTGGCTGGAAAGACCGGGACCGCGCAGGTCGCCAAGAAGGACGACTACGCATGGTTTGTGGCGTACGCCCCGGCAAACGAGCCACGCTACGCTGTGGCGGTGGCCATCGAGCAGGGTGGCCACGGTGGTTCTATTGCGGGTCCGGCAGCGCGCGAGATACTCTCAGCGCTGCTCGGTCTGCCGATCGAGCATGTCCGCGCCGTGGATGTGTCGAGGTAGCCTGTGGACCACATGCATCCGATAAGGCGCTGGGTGAACCTCCCGCTGCTCGTGTTCATCTCGCTTCTGGTTCTATACGGCAGCGTGGTGGTTCAGTCTGCGACCTCGGGTATGGGTTCTGGGCCCGGGCTCTTTCGCCGCCATCTGATCGGGCTGGTGATCGGTCTGGTGCCGATGGCTATTGCCTGGGCGATCGATTATCGCGATTTCAAGGGTTGGATCGGGCCGCTCGTGCTCCTCGATGCACTGCTGATCTTGGCGCCGCGTATCCCAGGGCTCGGGTATGCTGCCGGCGGCGCCACCTCGTGGCTTGCGATTGGGGGCGTCAGGCTCTTTCAGCCATCCGAGCCAGCGAAGCTCGTGACGATTCTCATCATGGCGATTGTGATCTCGCAGTACAAAGGTCGCATCGACGGCTTCAAGGACGTCGCTAGGGTCATCGGATACCTCCTGATTCCCTTAGGACTGATATTGCTCCAGCCTGATCTTGGTACTGGTCTCGTGTTTGTTGCAATAACGATGGGCATGTTGCTCGTTGGTGGGATGAAGCCGAGATGGTTCCTGGTCTTTCTTCTCATCGGGGCGGTCTCGGTGGGCGTGGTCCTTAAGGCCGACCTCCTCCAGCCCTATCAGAAGAACCGTCTGTTGGTCTTCATCGATCCCTCGTTGGATCCGACCGGAGCGGGCTATAACCTTGCGCAATCAAAAATCGCGATCGGCTCTGGGGGGCTGACGGGCAAGGGCCTTGGCCAGAGCACCCAAGGCAACCTAAACTTCCTGCCAGAGCGACACACTGATTTCATCTTTGCTGTTCTTGGTGAGGAACTCGGGTT